>CAIWQV010000146.1 GCA_903914945.1 uncultured Methylophilaceae bacterium | reverse complement strand
CTGATTTCGAAATACTTTTTTCGCCATCAATAGTCCATTAAAGCTTTTGTGACTTTCGGTGGCTTAGTGAATGAATGGTATGGCGGAGGTGAGCTTAATGTCCACTCCAAACCTCGTGCGCCTTCCCAAACTTGGCTGGTAGCTTTTTTACCGCCTAAGACACATTTGATCACTATATATACGAATAACAATTGTGAAATACCATACGCAAAACCGCCGAGACTTGAAACCATATTAAAATCTGCAAACTGAACGCTGTAATCTGGAATTCTTCTAGGCATACCTGCTAAACCAAGAAAATGTTGCGGAAAGAAAAGTACATTTGCAAAAATAGTCGATAGCCAGAAATGTATCTTAGCTAATTTCTCGTCATACATATTACCAGTCCATTTAGGAAGCCAATAATAAACAGAGGCCATAAGGGCAAATACTGCGCCTGTTAATAAGACATAATGGAAATGAGCTACAACAAAATAAGTGTCATGGTATTGGAAGTCAACTGGCGTAATGCCTAGCATAAGGCCTGAAAAGCCACCAATTGTAAAAAGAATCACAAATGCTAATGCAAAAAGCATAGGAGCCTCAAAAGTCATAGACCCTTTCCACATTGTTGCTACCCAATTAAATACTTTAACACCAGTCGGAACAGCAATTAACATCGTTGCATACATAAAAAATAATTCGCCGTTGATAGGAAGTCCAACCGTAAACATATGGTGAGCCCATACAAAGAAAGAAAGAATTGCAATTGAAGCCGTTGCGTAAACCATAGATGCATATCCAAAAAGCGGTTTACGAGCAAAAGTCGGAATAATTTGAGAAACGATTCCGAAAGCTGGTAGAGCTAAAATATAAACTTCTGGATGTCCGAAGAACCAGAAAATGTGCTGGAACAATACTGGGTCACCGCCACCGGCAGCATTAAAAAAGCTTGTACCAAAATATTTATCTGTTAATAGCATTGTTACAGCGCCCGCTAAAACAGGCATAGAGGCAATTAGTAAAAAGGCTGTGATAACCCAAGTCCAAACAAACAAAGGCAATCTCATTAATGTCATACCTGGCGCTCTCATATTGAATACTGTTGCAATGATATTAATTGCGCCCATGATAGATGAGATGCCTAGAAAATGAACTGCAAATATTAGAAACGGAAATGCTTTTCCTGTTTGAAGCACAAGAGGTGGGTACATGGTCCAGCCGCCTGCAGGGCCTCCGCCTTCCATAAATAAAGTACCTAAAAGAAGTGCGAAAGCAAAAGGCATAATCCAAAAACTCATATTATTCATACGAGGAAGCGCCATATCAGGAGCGCCAATCATAATAGGTATCATCCAATTAGCAAGACCAACTCCAGCGGGCATCACAGCTCCAAAAATCATTACTAGTGCATGCACAGTAACCATCGAGTTATAAAACTGTGGGTCTACAAACTGAAGCCCTGGTTGAAATAACTCTGCACGAATAATCATCGCCATTGACCCGCCAATAAAGAACATGATCAATGAAAATACTAAGTACATCGTACCTATGTCTTTATGGTTTGTTGAAAACAACCAACGTTTAATTCCTGTGGGCTTATGATCGTGATGATCGTGATCGGCGTGCGCTATTGTACTCATTCTTAAAATCTTCCTAAATTAAAAAAATTAAATTTAAAATTATTTCTTTCTGCCAGCTGCTACATCTTTAGGCTGAATAATATCGCCTGTTTTATTACCCCAAACATTTCTTTCGTAGGTTACAACTGCAGCTATATCTGTATCAGACAATTGCTCTCCAAAAGCAGGCATATTATTTTTGCCATAAATAACCTGATGAATGTGGTCAGGAATGCGATCTTTAAGTGTTGCAAGCGGACTTCCATCGAGCGCTGGGAAAACTCCCTTAATACCTTGCCCATTTGCTTGATGACAAGCTAGGCAATTGGCTTTATAAACAGCTTCGCCTTTAGATTTTAACTCGTCCATCGAGAACTCTTTATCACCACTATCTTTCTTAGATTTTAATGCAAGTTTTGTTTCTTGAACCCAGGCTAAGTATTCTTTTTCTGGAACAGCTTTGACTACAATGGGCATATATCCATGACCCTTGCCGCAAATTTCAGCGCATTGCCCGCGATAAACACCTTCTTTATTAATTACTGTCCAATTGTCATTAATAAATCCTGGGATAGCATCTCTTTTCCAGCCTAAATCAGGAACCCACCATGCATGGATAACATCGCTCGCCGTTGTCATAATTCTAATTTTTTTACCTACAGGAAGCACAAGAGCTGTATCAGTATTTCGTAAATAGTTATCAGCAGTCTTTGGATCAATACCTGAATTTCTCTGGCTAGCGTCAACACTATCAGAGGCCAAATTGCTATATAAAGTTATGTCCTCATCTATATAGTCGTATTTCCATTTCCACTGATAACCTGTTGCTTTGATAGTGATTTCAGATTTTGAAGTATCATCCATCCTTGCAAGAAGTTTAGTTGCAGGAATTGCCAATGCAACAATAATTGCAAAAGGTATAAGAGTCCAAATTATTTCAACGGTTGTGCTGTGAGAAAATTTTGCCGGTTTAGCGCCTTTCGATTTTCGATGATGGAAAATAGACCAAAACATCACACCAAAAACTAAAATACCAATGACGGTAACAACATATAGAGAAGTCATGTGCATGTTATAAACATCTTGACTTATAGGGGTAGCTCCTTGTGTCATATTCATACCCCAGGCAGCATGTAATATATCGGGGCTTAATAAAAATAGTGCCGAAAGGATAATTGTGAAATTAGATAAAAATTTACCAAAACACTTATTCAAATGCATTTAATATTCCTTACCGTAAAAGTTAAAATATTCAATATTTATTGAAATTTTATGACCCTAATGTTATCAGTAGGGTTTGTTAAAATCAATACGAAAGATTGTAATCATGAAATTTTTTTAAATAATTCTAAGCGCTCACTCTCACATAAAAAATCTCCAACACGAGTATTTTTTCCCTGAGAGCTTATGACAATATAGCTAGGCCGATTGAAGTATGTTGTCACAAGTCTAAACTTACTCCAGTCTCGATTAAATTCCTCTTTAATTATTTTTTTTCCTTGAATAGTTTT
>CAIWQV010000145.1 GCA_903914945.1 uncultured Methylophilaceae bacterium | reverse complement strand
TCTCATGAAAAAACTCTTATCTCTCATTGCTTTTCTTTTAATTTCTGGCTGTGCCACTACCGATAATTTAGGTGACTTAAGTAAGCGCTTCGATGATGTCAAAAAAATTGAAACACTTTTATTTAATCAAATGCCACTTCCTAAAGATGCACGCATTTCTCCAGATAAATCTTTAATTTTAGGTGAGGGAGATAATTGGGCAGGACGTATTGAATTGTCATCTAGCATGGAGCCTTTGGAAGCGAGCGCTTTCTTTACGACTGAATATCCTAAGCATGGATGGCAACTTATTTCATCAACTAAAGCCAAATTAAGTATTTTAGTATTTACGGGGAGCGCGAGAACGCTTACCTTGGAAATTACTGAAGGCGGACCATTGGCTGCCAAATCAATGATTGTGATGACAGTTGCACCCAAGGTGCAAAATCAAGTAACGCCCGATTCAAAAAGATAAATTTATTTTTTTATTTTTCTATTTTTCTATTTTTAATTCTTTAACTTTTCGAGTTAAAGTATTTCTTCCTAAACCTAACATTTCAGCTGCTTCAATACGCCTTCCTTTTGTAAAGTGAAGTGCTTCTTCAATTAAGATCTTTTCGAATGTTTGATTGAGATCAGTCAAAATATCTTTTTGATTTTTGTTCAATGCTAACTGCACTTCTTGTTTGAGTGCATCTTTCCAATTTGCCGATACTTCTGTAGATATGTCATTATTTTTTAATTCGGGCGGCAAATCTTTGACATCAATATTTTGTCCGGGTGCCATGACGGTCAACCAATGACAGACATTCTCGAGTTGGCGCACATTACCGCTCCAATGGAGATGGGATAAATAATTTAAAGTTTCTTCAGATAAAATTTTTGTTTCAACACCTAATTGCTGCGCACTTTGCTGTAAAAAATGCCGTGCTAAATCTGGAACATCTTCTGCGCGCTCACGCAATGCAGGAAGGCGCAAACGAATGACGTTAAGTCTATGAAATAAATCTTCTCGGAAAAGTCCTGCTTTAACTCTTTCTTCCATATCCTGATGGGTCGCTGCAATGACTCGCACATTGACTTTAATCGGATTATGTCCACCTACTCGATAAAACTGACCATCACTTAATACACGCAAAAGTCTTGTCTGGAGGTCCGCTGGCATATCACCAATCTCATCTAAGAAAAGCGTACCACCATCCGCTTGTTCAAAGCGACCTTTACGTAAAGCTTGTGCTCCGGTAAATGCACCGCGCTCATGGCCAAATAATTCAGACTCTAATAAATCTTTTGGAATTGCTGCAGTGTTAATTGCGATGAAAGGTTTGTCAGCGCGAGGCGAATGTTTATGAAGTGCACTCGCAACCAATTCTTTACCACTACCTGATTCTCCATTAATGAGCACAGTCGCATGAGATCGACTGAGCCGCCCGATCGCTCGAAAAACTTCTTGCATGGAAGGTGCGTGACCAATCATCTCAGTTGCATTTTCAAATAAGACTTCTTGATTGGTTTGTTTCAAACTTTCATCAATCGCGCGATGAATAATTTCAATGGCTTGGTCTACATCAAAAGGTTTGGCTAAGTACTCAAAAGCACCGCCTTGAAAAGCAGCCACAGCACTTTCTAAATCGGAATAAGCGGTCATGATGA
>CAIWQV010000144.1 GCA_903914945.1 uncultured Methylophilaceae bacterium | reverse complement strand
TCATGATGAACGCCAACATCGTGATCTTGATGCCACTTTTAGTTTTTCATATAGTTTCGGCCAGCCTATTTGCTTCGCTTCCATTTCTAAATGTTTTCGAATTTCATGATTCGTTGTAGGCATTTGATTAATACCTTTTTCAAGGCCGTTAAAGTACATCATGGTACCTCCCACAAGAAGTGGAATATGTCCACGCAATAAAATTTCATCAATAAGTTTTAAAGTATCTTTTGTAAATTGCGCTACTGAATAGGCTTCGTCAGGCTGAATGATATTAATAAGATGATGCGGTGCAATATCTAAAATATCGTGGGACGGCTTCGCTACACCAATATTCATATCTCGATATATTTGCGCCGAATCGACGCTAATAATTTCAAAGGGGAATGTTTTAGCAAGCTCAACAGCAAGTTTTGTTTTCCCAGATGCCGTTGGGCCTATCAAAAAGAAAATGACTGGCTTAACTATGGCCATTATTTAAAAATTCTTAGCAATATTGGGGTTAGAAGCTAAATATTTTTTTATACCAATCAAAATATTTTTAGCTAGAATTTCTTGATGCTCATCATTATTTAAGATCTGCTCTTCTTTAGGATTGCTTATAAAAGCGGTTTCCACAAGAATTGATGGAATATCTGGTGATTTAAGCACTGCAAATCCTGCCTGCTCTACATTGGACTTGTGTAAATCATTGATATCGCCTAATTGATCCAACACAAAATTACCAAGTTTCACACTGTCATTAATCGTGGCCGATTGTGATAAGTCAAGCAATGTCTTAGCAAGCATCGGATCTTTATCATCTAAGCTCACGCCGCCAATTAAATCAGACTCATTTTCCTTGTTAGCTAAATATTTGGCAGAAGCTGAAGTGGCTCCTCTTTCTGACAATGCAAATACAGAAGAGCCTTTAGCTTCCGGATTTGTGAAAGCATCTGCATGAATAGAGACAAAGAGGTCTGCCTTTAATTTTCTTGCCTTAATAACACGTCCATGGAGAGGGACAAAATAATCATCATCTCGCGTAAGCACAGCCTTTAATTGCTCATCATCATCAATCACTTTTTTAAGCTTCCGAGCAATTGATAAAGTGATATTTTTTTCATAACTACCCGCAGCCCCTCTGGCACCGGAATCTTCGCCACCATGACCTGCATCAATAGCAATCACAATTTTTTTACTTATACTTTTAGTAGCTTGCGATGGCAACGGTATTTCCTGATGTGTTTTTTCTTTGCTTGTTTCTGGAGGTATCGGAGGGGGTTCTTTTTTTGGGAACGCTAAATCTTTTTTTTCTTTATCTTGCACGAGAGCCATTAATTCATCAACTCTTGGGTATACGTCAATAACTAAACGATGCTTATATTCACCTGCTGGCTTTAAAGAAAAAATATTAATTTTAGATTCAGTTCTTAATTCAATGACCAGTCGAGATACTTGAGCATTAAATTTAGCAACACGAATTTGTTTGATATTAGGATCGCTTGATAATATTTTTGTACTTAAATTTTTCAAGTCTTCATTAAGATCAATATCATGTAGATCAATCACCAAACGATCTGGATTTTTTAAAATCATTTGATCATTACTGATGGGCTTAATCGATTCAAGAGTAATTCGAGTGTATTCTCTTGCTGGCCATACACGTGCAGATTCAATCGCATTTTTAGCCAAGATATGATTAGGGAATACTAGCCATATCAAGACAAAAATAATTTTTAGATTGTAGCTTTTAAACATTCGGCTCCTAGCGATGTATGGCTGATTAAGTGTATATGACGGCCAAACGACTCATGGCTAAGCTCAATCGAAATATCTGGTTCTGGAAGTATATGTCCTGCTTTTTCTGGCCATTCCACTACGCAAATAGATGCTTTATTAAAATACTCCCTAAAGCCAGCGTCATCCCATTCATGCTCATCTTTAAAGCGATAAAGATCAAAGTGATAAAACGTAAACTTTTCAAGGCTATAGGGCTCGACCAATGTGTAAGTTGGACTTTTAACCTTATCCTGATAACCTAGGCCACGGAGTAGCCCTCGCACAAATGTCGTTTTACCTGCGCCTAACTCTCCTTTTAAGTATAAATTCATACCGGGATGTAAATGGATCGCCATACTTTGCGCTAAACGAAGGGTTTCGCTTTCGTCCTTTAAATCATAATTAGAATCAAATATCATAAACAAAACTTACATAAAAAATTATTAAAACATGACGCACATTTGGGATCAATTAGCATTACAAATCAAAGACTGGGGCCGAGAACTTGGTTTTGATCAAATTGGCATTGCTGATATCGATCTCAATCATACAAAAGATCATTATCTAGAATGGATTAAACAAGGGTTCCATGGTGAAAT
>CAIWQV010000143.1 GCA_903914945.1 uncultured Methylophilaceae bacterium | reverse complement strand
TTTTGTGCAGCTTCCGCAATATGCCAAAAGAAATAACTAAAGCCTTGATTCATACTAATCCTTCTTGATTTGAGGTAATTTAGATCTACGTTGTAACCATGCCACGCCAAATAAATCGACGATGCCGACTAACAAACGATCAATGGTGCCGTAATTCGAATGTCCGTGCGTGCGAGGACGATGGCTTACAGGTACTGACACAATAAAACCACCACGACGTTTAATGAGTGCGGGTAAGAAACGGTGCATATGATCAAAATAAGGTAAATCTAAGAAAGCTTCTCTTGAAAAAAGCTTTAATCCACATCCAGTATCAGGCGTGTCATCTTGAAGCATCCATGAACGAACACCATTCGCAATGACCGATGAAATTCTTTTAATCCAGGTATCGCGTCTGCTATGACGACGATTTCCTCCGACTAATTCAACGCCTTCTTTTAAAGCATTCAATAATTGTGGAATATCTGCTGGATTATTTTGTCCATCGCCATCGAGTGTTGCAATCCAATCATATTTCGCATGCTTAACACCCGTTCGCACAGCCGTACTTTGACCACAACTTTTTTGATGTCGAATGACGCGAAGCTCTTTATGCGTTTTTTGTAAAGCCATTAAGTTTTTGTGGGTGCGATCCGTACTTCCATCATCCACATAAATAATCTCATAATTGATTTTATTTTTGAGAGACTTACGAATTTCAAAAATGAGATCGGCGACATTATCTTCTTCATTTCTGACGGGTACTACAACCGATAAGGATTTAGGTTTAATGAATTGAGCCATGAATAAGACTTTTTAATTTTTCAAATGACGATATTTTAAACGGTTTATTACTCAACCGTGACAGACTTTGCTAAATTCCGGGGTTTATCAACGTCTGTACCTTTAATGAGTGATACGTGATAAGCCAATAATTGAACTGGAATAGAGTGAATAATTGGCGATAAAACACCCGTATGTCTCGGTGTTCTTATCACATGAACACCAGGGCTCTCCATAAAATGGCTGTCCGCATCCGCAAATACAAAAATTTCGCCTCCTCTGGCTTTGACTTCCTGCATATTCGATTTTACTTTTTCAAGTAAATTATCATTTGGTGCAATGACTACGACTGGCATATCATTATCCACCAATGCTAACGGGCCATGTTTTAATTCGCCTGCGGGATATGCTTCCGCATGAATATAAGAAATTTCTTTTAATTTTAATGCGCCTTCCATTGCGATCGGGTAATGAATGCCGCGACCCAGGAATAATGCATGATGTTTGTCTGCAAATAATTTTGCCCACTCTTTAATTTGGGGCTCTAGATTAAGCGCTTGTTGAATGCTGCCTGGCAACTGCCTTAGGTTTTCTAAATAGTTTTTTTCTTCGGTCTTATTGATCAGTTTTTTATAGCTCGCAATGGTCACAGCCAAACTAAATAGTGAAACAAGTTGAGTTGTAAAAGCTTTCGTTGATGCCACACCAATTTCAGCGCCAGCTCTTGTATATAAAATAAGTTTCGATGCACGTGCGATCGCACTTTCTTGAACATTACAAATCGCCAAGCTTAAATCTTGCCCTAACGACTGTGCGTGCTTTAAAGCTTCCATAGTATCCAAGGTTTCACCTGATTGGGAAATGGTGAGAATTAATTGGTTTGGATTAGATACTGAATCTCGGTAACGATACTCGCTTGAAATTTCAACCGTGGTTGATATCTTTGCGATACTTTCTAGCCAATATTTTGCAGTCATGCCAGCGTAATAACTTGTTCCAGCTGCCAAAATTAAAATGCTGTCCATTTTAGAAAAAACTTCATTGGCATTTTGTCCAAAGAGGCTAACGTCAAAATGGCCTTGATCAATGATGGCTTCAATCGTATCTGTCAAAGCACGCGGTTGCTCATAAATTTCTTTTTGCATGAAGTGGTCATAAGGACCTAACTCCATAGAAGATAAAGTCACCTCACTGATATGCGTTTTACGTGTAATCGCTTTTTTATTTTTATCAAAAATTTGAATACTATCTTTTTTGACTTGCACAACATCACCATCTTCAAGGTAGATGACTTTTTTAGTGACTGCTAAAAGTGCTGAAATATCTGATGCAATAAAATTTTGTGTATCGCCTAATCCAATAATGAGTGGGCAACCTAGACGTGCACAAATCATTTCATCTGGATTTTTCAGAGAGATCACTGCAATAGCAAATGCACCCCTTAACTCTTCACCCAACATTTGGGTGGCCTCTAAAAGTGATTTATTTTTATGTTTAATAAAATAATGGATAAGATGTGCAATGACTTCTGTATCTGTTTGTGATTCAAAGTGATAGCCTAGCTTTTTAAGACGTTCGCGTTCTTCTTCATAATTTTCAATGATTCCATTGTGGACTACTGCAATTTCACCTTCAGATACATGAGGGTGTGCATTAAGTTCAGTGACACCTCCATGTGTCGCCCATCTTGTATGGCCGATACCTAAGAATCCTTCAAGCTTTTTTTCTTTAACCATGGTTTCTATTTCAGCGACACGGCCTACAGATCGAACACGCTCAATGCCATTTCGTAAAACCGCAATACCGGAAGAATCATAACCACGGTATTCGAGACGACTTAATCCTTCAATTAAATTGGGAACGATATTTTGATTTGAAATTGCACCTACAATGCCACACATATATTTTTCTCTTTATTTTTTTGTAGGTTTTTTCCAGCCAGAAATGCTGGTTTGTTTTCCGCGAGATACGGTGAGATCTCCTGGGGGAGCATCTTTAGTAATCGTCGACCCTGCTGCAATTGTTGCACCTTTGCCAATCTTAACGGGTGCTACCAATGCTGTATTTGATCCTATAAAAACATCATCTTCAATGGTCGTCGGATGTTTATTCGCGCCATCATAATTGCATGTAATCGTGCCTGCACCGATATTGACTGATTTACCGACAAGGCTATCACCCACATAACTTAAGTGATTAATATTTGTATGGTCATTCACTTCACTATTTTTAATTTCCACAAAATTACCGATGTGTACATGATTTTGAAGTTGGGTACCAGGTCTTAATCTTGCAAAGGGTCCAATGCGACAATGTGTTCCTATTTG
>CAIWQV010000142.1 GCA_903914945.1 uncultured Methylophilaceae bacterium | reverse complement strand
GCTGCCATGATATTTATTCTAAATAAATATATAAATATACCTACACAGATGACAATAAATATTTTCATAGAAATTTTTCCTATTAATTAGGACTTTATATTACACGGGATTCTTAAGCACCCGCGCTTATCAACTTTTGATGACATCAATTATAGATGCAAATGATGTCTGCTAAGAATGACAGAATCTTTTTCGTTTTTAGGCCATAGTGTAAATGTGAATAAACTTACCAAAATAGATTTAGAATTTGGAAAAATTCTTAGGAAGAAAAGATTACACAGAAAGCTCACTCAAGAAGCTTTGTCAGCTGACTCAGGCTTATCTAGAGCTTATATCAGCGAATTAGAAATGGGTCACAAGGACCCAAGTCTCTATACACTATTCAAATTATCTTCTGCTTTGAAAATCAAAATCTCATCATTGATTGATGAGGTTGAGCACAACCTATAAGTTAGACTGGCGGAGCTGCAGGTGCTTTTCTACCTGGCGCTGCAGGTGGTGTATAACCTGCTATCCGGCATTGAATACCTTCAATCATTTTACCTTTTGCGCCATGCTGAATAATCGTGCAAGTTTGAATCAGATTTTTGCTTTGTAATTCTGATATGGTCTTTCTTAATTCTTTGATATCAATCCCCGTATCTTTAACAATCTCGTGATCAATTTTTTGTCCGTGCTTTTGTAAATATTTTAATACCACTTCTTTTGTCATGTTATTACCTTCCTTTTACTAAATTTGGTGGGCCCACCTGGACTCGAACCAGGGACCAAAGGATTATGAGTCCTCTGCTCTAACCAACTGAGCTATAGGCCCTCTGATAGATTGGTTTATTCTTTGCCGTTTTCTAAAAAGCTACGCAATCTTTCTGAGCGGGTTGGATGTCTTAATTTTCTTAATGCTTTGGCTTCAATTTGCCTAATGCGTTCACGCGTCACATCAAATTGTTTGCCGACTTCTTCTAGCGTATGGTCTGTGTTCATTTCGATACCGAAACGCATGCGCAATACTTTAGCTTCACGCGGTGTGAGCGACTCTAAAATTTCTGCAGTCACATCACGAAGTGATCCATACACAGCAGCATCAATCGGGGTTAATGTCGCGGCATCTTCAATGAAGTCACCAAGATGAGAGTCTTCATCATCACCAATGGGAGTTTCCATCGAAATAGGCTCTTTAGAAATTTTTAAAATCTTTCGAATCTTATCTTCTGGCATTTCCATTTTTTCCGCGAGCACAGATGGATCAGGTTCAGCACCTGTCGATTGTAAAATTTGTCGTGAAATACGATTCATTTTATTAATCGTTTCAATCATATGCACTGGAATACGTATGGTTCTCGCTTGATCGGCGATTGAACGTGTGATGGCTTGTCTAATCCACCAAGTCGCATAAGTAGAAAACTTATAACCGCGACGATATTCAAATTTATCGACTGCTTTCATTAGGCCAATATTGCCTTCTTGGATCAGATCTAAAAATTGCAAACCACGATTGGTATATTTTTTAGCAATCGAGATTACAAGACGTAGGTTAGCTTCAATCATTTCACGTTTAGCACGTCGTGCTCTAGCTTCACCTGTCGTCATTTGCTTATTGATCTCTTTTAAATCTTTAATCGACAAGCCCGCTTCTTTTTCAATCGCAATCAATTGATCCTGCTGATCCACGATGGAATGCTTAAAGCGTTCTAATTTTGCGTTATAGGGTTTCTCTTGCTTAAGTTCGGCGACTAACCAATCAAGGTTTGTTTCATTGCCTGGGAATGTCTTAATAAAATGTGTGCGAGGCATGCCTGATTTTTCAACACAAAAATCCATCAATTTTCTTTCGTGTGTACGAATTTGATTCACACGATTTCTGACTGAGTCGCAAAGCGCTTCGACTTGCTTTGCAGAAAATCTAAATTCCATCAGTTCTTTTAAAACAGATTCGTGAAGTTTTTTGTAAGCCGAATCGTCAATGCCTTTTTTAAGGCGAATGTCATTCATCTTCTGATTCGTTTTTCGAATCGCAGCGAAACGTGTTAAGACTTCTTCGCGCAACTTAGCAAGCGCTTCCGCTGAGATTGCTGCAGCTTTTGCTCCATCTGCGTCATCATCTTCTTCTACGTCTAACTCTTCTTCAACTTCTTCTTCGACTTCGGCCGTCACAATCGGCGCTTCCACTTCAACATCAATTAAGCCATCTACTACTTCATCAACACTCAATTCGTTCGACTCAACTTTGTCGACCATCGCAAGAAGTTCGGTAATGGTGGTCGGACATGCAGCAATTGCTTGCACCATGTGTTTTAAACCATCTTCAATGCGCTTTGCAATTTCAATTTCGCCTTCACGCGTCAATAGATCGACGGTACCCATTTCACGCATATACATACGCACAGGATCTGTTGTTCTACCAAATTCAGAATCCACTGTTGCTAAGGCTTGTTCAGCTTCTTCAGCCGCTTCTTCATCTGTTACAGGGGGAGGCACATCCGCCATAAGAAGCGCTTCTGCATCTGGGGCTTGTTCATATACCATGATCCCCATGTCGTTGATCATGCTCACAATGCCTTCAATTTGTTCAGACTCTTGAATTTCGTCAGGCAAATGGTCGTTAATTTCAGCGTAGGTAAGATAGCCGCGCTCTTTACCAAGAACGATTAAAGTCTTAAGACGGGTGCGACGCTCTTCGACGGCTTGCGGATTGGCATCATTCGCATTTCCGTAGAAATCTTTCATTTTGGGGTTCTTTTTTTGCGACGGGTCTTTTTTTGGTCTGGCCATGCTCTACCTCATTCTTGTTAGGGCTTATTTTGCCTTATAAATCAACAAAATATAAATAAACGCGTAACCTTTAAGTCTACCAAAAACGGTCTTTTTGGTCAATGTAAAGACTCAAACTCTAGGGGGTGTTTTAGGTCTTTGGGTAAGCGTTTTAAGGTGTTCCTTTTCTTCCTCTGAAAGGCTGCTCAAGGGTTTGTCTTTTAAAGCACTAAAATGCGCTTTCGTTTTAGACGCTTTTCCTTGTTCAAGCAGTGTTTTTCTTGCCCCCTCAATTTCAGACTCAAAATGAATCTGGTCATCAAAATGAGAGAGTTCTTCATGGACTAAATCCATGATTGTACTTTCTACTTGAGATTTTAGACCATGAAGGATTGAGGAAGGTTTCGAATCAGGCTGATTTAAAGTCATCGTTAATACTTTTTTAAGTAAATCATCTTCAAAACTATCGCTTTGTGCCAAAAGCAAATCTTCATTGATCGCAAGTTCAGGTTTTAAAATGATAAGTAAAATAAATTTACGTTTCACCGATGAAGGAAGTTTCCCTTTTGTTTTAATGTTAGTTTTATTCGATTGAAATTGAGGTTGGGCCACATGAAGTAATTGATCCATTTCTTTATCATTCAAATGCAGCAATTCAGCAAAACGCTTTCTCAAAAGTAAACTTAATTTAGGGGCAGTAATTTCTTTTAAAATAGGCTCTGCTTCATTGAGAAATTTCACTTTATCTTCTTGGGTTGCTAATGGATTTTTTTCGGTTAAATGTTGTACAAGATATTGCGATAAAGGCATCGCGTCCTGCATCATTTTTTCAAAGGCCTCTTTGCTATGGGCTCTAATGAAGCTATCCGGGTCATGCTCTTCGGGTAAAAATAAAAATTTCAAAACGACTTTATCATTCAAGCTTGGAAGTGCATTCATCATGGCTCGCCACGCTGCAGCCTTGCCTGCATGATCTCCATCAAAACAAAAAATAATCGTCTCAGTTTGACGCATTAATTTTTTAATATGAAATGCAGATGTGGCTGTGCCTAATGTAGCAACTGCATTCATCACACCAAATTGTGCAAGCCCTACAACATCCATATAACCTTCAACCACTAAGACTGATGCTTTTTCACGAATCGATCGACGCGCAGCAAAGAGTCCGTAGAGTTCTTGGCTCTTTTGAAAAAGAGGTGTTTCAGGGGAGTTGTAATATTTAGGGGTATCTTCAGGATTGATGACGCGGCCTCCAAAACCAATGATCTCGCCTTTCATATTATGAATAGGAAACATGATGCGATCACGAAAACGATCGTAGCGTTTACCTTGATCATTTTTTAATACGAGCCCTGCAATATTAAGAGCCTCGTCATCATATTTTTTAAATATACTTTCTAAATTTTGCCAACCTTCAGGGGCGTAACCTAATTGAAAAGCTTTAGCGACTTGCCCCGTCAGTCCACGTTTTTTTAAATACTCAATCGCACGTTCTGATTTTTTTAAAGCTGTTTGATAATACTGAGATGCAATCTCTAGCGCTTCGCCTAGTGCTAAATTTTTTTCTTTGGTTTCTGGTGAAATTTTTTGTGTATCCTGCGGGACCGCTAAACCGACTGATTTCGCTAAATCTTCGACCGCATCGACAAAGCTCATACCTTGATATTCAATTAAAAAACTTAATGCGGATCCATGGGCGCCACAACCAAAGCAATGATAAAACTGCTTGGTAGGGCTTACCGTAAATGAAGGGGACTTCTCTTGATGAAAAGGACAGCAAGCCACATAGTTACTGCCTGCTTTTTTTAAAGGCACACTTTTATCAATCACATCGACTACATCAACGCGATTTAAAAGTTCTTGGATGAATGACTCTGGAATCATATGCGCTTAATCATAGCTTAAAAAATAAAAAGGAGCCCAAAGCCCCTTCATCATTTTTTAAATTTTTGTGTTGAGTTTTAGTAAAAGATTAACCGAGCTTTTCTTTAATAAGACTTGATAACTTACCCATATCAGCGCGGCCCACGACTTGGGGTTTAACGATCGCCATCACTTGGCCCATCTCTTTAATGCTAGTGGCGTTTGCAGCTTTAATCGCAGCATCGAGAATAGCAATGACTTCTGCGTCAGATAATGCTTGGGGAAGATAACTTTGCAAAATCACCACTTCAGCTTTTTCAATATCGGCTAGATCTTGTCTTTTAGCTGATTCATAAGCTTCAATGGAATCACGACGTTGTTTTAACATTTTTTCAATGACTGCCATCACATCCTGGTCGGTCAATTCAATACGTTCATCGACTTCGCGTTGCTTAATGGCTGATTGAAGAAGTCTAATCGTGCCAAGACGTGTGACGTCTTTAGCGCGCATAGCCTCTTTCATGTCCTCAGTAATCTTAACTTTTAAGGACATAAGAAAAAACTAGAATAATTTTGGGGGGAGCATTTGATTGCGAAGACGACGGTACTGACGCTTCACTGCTGCTGCAGCTTTACGTTTACGTTCCCACGTTGGCTTTTCATAAAACTCACGCGCACGTAAGTCATTAATAAGGCCTGTCTTCTCAATTAAGCGCTTGAAACGACGAAGTGCTACGTCGAATGGCTCGTTTTCTTTTACACGTACTGTTGACATTAAACTCTCTTATTTTAAATAATGCGTTTTTTGTAATTTTCCCAAAAGGTATTCTGGAAAAGTCCGTTATTTTAATGCTAATCTATTCATTTATCAATCTTTTTTGAGCCTTAAACCCATGTTGGTACTTGGTATTGAAACCTCCTGTGACGAAACCGGATTAGCGCTTTATGACAGTCAAAAGGGGCTTTTGGGACATATTCTTCACTCTCAGGTCGATCTTCATGAGGCTTATGGCGGGGTCGTGCCGGAATTAGCCTCTCGTGACCATATTAGGCTTATTTTACCCTTACTTGAGAGTCTTTTTAAGAAGACGGGTGCTAAAAAAGAAGCGCTTGATGCCATTGCTTATACCCAAGGACCGGGTTTATCAGGGGCTTTGTTGGTGGGAAGTTCGCTCGCTGAAGCTTTGGCTTTTGCGCTCGAAATTCCTACGATCCCGATCCACCATTTAGAAGGTCATTTGCTCGCCCCCTTATTAGAGAAAGATCCTCCCGCTTTTCCTTTTTTAGCGCTCCTGGTTTCAGGCGGTCACACACAAATTATCCATGTGAAAAAAATGGGTCAATACGAAATTATTGGCGATACTTTAGATGATGCCGCAGGCGAGGCTTTCGATAAGACTGCGCAATTATTAGGTTTGGGCTATCCGGGTGGCTTGGCACTTTCTTTATTAGCTGAAAAAGGAAAACCTCGTTTTGATTTACCAAGACCATTAATTCATTCTAAAGATTTAAATTTTAGTTTCAGTGGATTAAAAACAGCCGTGCTTCATCTTATTCGTGCGCAAGACAATTTAACGGACGAAATTAAAGCTGATATCGCTTTCGCATTTCAAGAGGCAATTACCGAAGTCCTAACTAAAAAATGTCTGATGGCGCTCGATCAAACACATCTCAAAAATCTTGTGGTTTCAGGAGGTGTGGGTGCCAACAAACAATTACGTCAGTTATTAACGTCAACATTAGCGCAAAAAAATTATGGGGTCTTTTTTCCGCGCCTAGAATTTTGTACAGACAACGGGGCCATGATTGCATTTGCAGGCGCGATGCGATTAGATACTTCTTTAAAACGTGATCTTAGGTTTGCAGTGAAACCAAGATGGCAACTCGCATAAAACAAAAAATTATTTTTTGTCTTTAAACCCTGATTCCGTTCCATCGATTAATCGTTTGATATTGTCGATGTGTCGAAGTATTAAAATTAAAGCGATGATGGATGACGCAATCAATTCATAAAAATCAATCCCATAAAAAAACCCAATGACAGGGGACAAGCTTCCTGCAATGATGGCAGCCAAAGATGAAAATCGCCAAATGAAAAACACGCCAAGCCAAATCGCTAAGACGGTAAGTCCCAACATCCACGAAAATATAAAGAGTATGCCTGCAGCCGTTGCAACCCCCTTGCCACCTTTAAACCCATAATAAATAGGAAAGATGTGTCCGATCATTGTCGCAATGGCAATGAGTCCTAACATGAGCGGAGATAATTCAAAGTATTGGGCTAAGCCCACTGTGAAAGCCCCTTTCAGTGCATCGCCTAAGAGTGTAAATAATGCTGCTAATTTTTTACCCGAACGTAAAACATTGGTAGCCCCTGGATTTTTTGAGCCTATCGTTCTTGGATCGGGCAAAGAAAATATATGACTAATCAAAATGCCAAATGAAATAGCGCCAATGAGATAACTAAAAAGAATGTAAATCACGTTCATCATTTAAAAATCACTTTATAATGAAAACTCTATTTTACAATTTTTTGAAGCGCTCATGACGTCCCCACTTATTTTTATAGAAGAGATGAAAGTCGAAACCCATATCGGTGTTTCCGATTGGGAGCGCGCATTACCTCAAATACTTCTTATTGATCTTGAAATGGCACTACCAGATGTGGCCTCAGCCACTTCAGATTTGATTGGAGATACGATCGATTATGCGATGGTTTCCGAGCGAATCAAATCGATTACATCTACGCATACGTTTAAACTTTTAGAGCCCTTAGCGCATCTCATCATCGAAACATTAGAAAAAGAATTTAAGTCGCCTTGGATGAAAATCAAAATTTCAAAGCCTCAGATTTTGCCTCAAGTGAAAGCTGTCGGTGTGATCTTCGAAAAAGGTGTGCGCACTTAACCTCTTGGGTGATGTGTTTCGTGAAGTTTTTTTAAGCGTTCGCGTGCCACGTGTGTATAAATTTGCGTCGTAGAAATATCAGCATGGCCCAATAACATTTGAACCACTCGCAAATCTGCACCATGATTAAGTAAGTGTGTCGCGAATGCGTGTCGTAATACATGAGGCGATAATGTTTTTTGTATGCCAGCGATCAAGGCATAGCGCTTAATCAAATGCCAAAAGGATTGTCGTGTCATTAATTCGCCGCGCTGGGTTACAAATAAATCATCAGACACATGTTGATTTAATATCGACGGCCTTGCTTCCTTTAAATAACGATCAATCCATTCCACTGCCACTTCACCCATAGGGACTAATCTCGTTTTACTTCCCTTACCTGTCACTCGAATGACACCATCACTCAAACTGACCTCCGTCACGCGGAGACTAATGAGTTCAGTGACACGAAGCCCGCATGCATAAAGAAGTTCTAACATCGCTCGATCGCGAAGACCCAAGGGCGCTTCAATATCAGGCGCTTTTAATAGGGACTCCACTTCAGTTTCATTTAAACTTTTAGGTAAAGACTTAGGTAACTTAGGTGCTTCAATATGAAGGGTAGGATCTTCATTGATGTGATGCTCACGTAAATGATAGCGGTAGAAACGTCTAAGTGTTGCGATCGATCTTGAAATACTTCTGGCTTTCACATGGCTAAATTTATTGGCAAGGTAAGCTTGGATATTACTTTGATCAGCCTCTAATAATATTTTTTTGCTGTCACCATTCAAAAATTCTGAGAACTGCATCAAATCAAAACGATAACTCTCTAGCGTATTTTTAGCTAAGCCATCTTCAAGCCATAAGTGATCAATAAATTGATCGATGACTTTTTTTTCATCATCAGAAATCACAATGGGATCGCGTGTCTTTTTCATCATTAAAAAAAGATTAACACAAATAAAAAAGCCCCGCTTTAACGGGGCTTTTTAAATTACTCAGCTGCCTTTTCGGGAGCCGCCTCAGGCGCTGCCGCCTTCGGTGTTTCTATTTTTGGGATATCTTGAATAATTTCTTTTTCACGTGCATCTAATTTTTCACGGATACGTGCAGATTTACCTGAGCGTTCACGTAAGTAATAAAGTTTTGCACGACGCACATCACCGCGACGTTTTAATTCAATCGATGCGATGAGTGGAGAATAAGTTTGGAATGTACGTTCAACGCCTTCACCTGATGAAATCTTACGCACAGTGAATGCTGAATTCAGGCCGCGATTTCTTTTTGCAATCACAACACCTTCGAATAACTGCACACGTTTTCTTGTACCTTCGACTACATTTACACCGACTACGACTGTGTCGCCTGGTGCAAAGTTAGGGATGGTTTTACCTAGACGAGCAATTTCTTCTTGCTCTAATAATTGAATAATATCTGCCATAATCCGTTCCTTTTAGTTATATGGAGTCTTGTTCCTGCTTATCAATTTCTTGAAGCAGCCGAGTCTCTTCTTTAGTCAACAGCCTTGCGGCCAACAAATCAGGTCGTTTGACCTTGGTTAACGCTAACGATTGCTGTAATCGCCAGGCGCTAATTCTAGCATGGTTACCCGACAATAATACATCCGGCACCTTAGATCCTTCATACACTTCGGGTCTTGTATAGTGAGGGCAATCAAGTAAGCCATTCACAAACGAATCCTCAATCGCTGAGTTATCGTCCCCTAATACTCCTGGTAGCTGCCTAATAATGGCATCCATCACCACCATGGTGGGCAATTCCCCGCCACTTAATACATAGTCACCAATCGAAATTTCTTCGTCAACACTACTTTCAATCAGCCTCTCATCCACCCCTTCATAGCGACTCGCTAAAAAAATGAGTCCTGAAGCGTGTGACAATTCCATGACTTTTTGATGCGTGAGTGGCAATCCTCTTGGGGATAAATGAATCACTCGTGCATCTTTAATGCCTTTATTCATTTGCGCTTTTTTAGCTGCATCGATGGCCTTCTTTAAAGGCTCAATCATCATCAGCATGCCAGGGCCGCCGCCGTATGGCCTATCATCAACTGTGCGATGTGTATCACTCGTAAAATCTCTTGGATTCCATAACGTTAAATCTACAAACGCTTCATGAAATGCGCGAGAGGTAATCCCAAAATCCTTTAATGCTTGAAACATTTCAGGAAAAAGTGTCACCACATCAAAAGATAAAGGTTTCATTTAAAAATCTTTATCCCAGTCCACTTCAATTTCTTTTTTTTCCATATCCACATTTAAAATCACATGTGGAATAAAGGGGATTAAATATTCTTTGTCGCCCTTTACGACTAAGACATCGTTAGCACCTGTTTCCAGAAATGTCTGAACGATACCTAAATGTTCTTTCTGTTGATTGATGACCCTATGTCCCATCAAATCATTCCAGTAATATTCGCCTTTTTCTAAAGCGGGTAATTCATGCTTAGGCATTAAAATGGTTTTGTTTTTTAAACCGAATGCCTGATCTCGATCATCAATATTCATTAACTTAGCAACAATCGTATTGCCATGAATTTTTGATGTTTCGATTGGGTAACTTATAGATGATTTTTCATCTCCGATAAGCCACTCTTTTTTGTTGAGAAGTTGATCGATATCTACCGTGAAGGGCTGAATCTTAATCCAACCTTTGACGCCATATGGCCCACTGATGCGTGCCATGATAAATTTTTCTATCTCACTCATGTCACTTGTATCAACAAGTGAATCAAAACATTAAACGCTTTCAGCAGGTGGTTCAGTCGCCTCAGCTGGAGCTGCTTCAGGAGCTGCTGCTTCTACTGGGGCCGCTTCAGGAGCTGCCTCAACTGGAGCTACTTCTGCTGTTGCTTCTGGAGCTGCCGCTTCTACCGGAGCTGCTTCTGATGAAGCCGCTGCTGCAGCTTCTGCTGCTTTAGCTTTTTCTTCTGCTTCTTTCGCATCCATTGCTGCTTTTAATTCTTCAGCTTTTTTAGCGGCTTCTTTCGCTTTTCTTACTTCCACTTTGTCTGCATCTTTTTTCTTTAAAGCCACAATTGCTTCTGGGCCTTTTGCATGGAGTTTCACTAAACGACTAACTGAATCTGAGAGTAGCGCACCATGGCCTTTCCAATGTGTCACACGTTCGTTATCAATACGAAGTGCTTCGGTGCCAATCTTAGCCATAGGACTATAAAAACCAATGCGCTCAATAAAGCGTCCGTCGCGGCGATTTCTTGAATCTGCTACTACTACATTGTAAAAAGGGTTCTTTTTTGAACCGCCTCTAGAAAGTCGAATAATTACCATAATTTACACTCTTCAATTAGTTAAAAATTTTCTTAAGAAAGGGGCGGATTTTACGCTATTTTTGGCATATTTGGCAAGTAAAATCACTTTAAAGACAAGAATTTAAGGTATCTTTTTGCCTATTGATAATGCGTAGGATCTACCACCCCAGCCGCTTTGAAGCCATTTTGCCTTAAACGACAAGAATCACAGACGCCGCATGCGAGGCCATCTTTATCTGCTTGGTAGCATGAGACCGTGACACTGTAATCCACACTTAAGTGAAGCCCTTTGGCAATGATGGCTTCTTTGGATAAATCAATCAAAGGGGTATGAAGTTGGATGGTTTTACCCTCGACCGCCGATTTTGTCGCTAAATTTGCCATGTTCTGAAATTGCGCAATATATTCAGGTCTGCAATCGGGATAGCCTGAATAATCGACTGCATTCACCCCTATAAAAATATCATGGGCGCCAATGACTT
>CAIWQV010000141.1 GCA_903914945.1 uncultured Methylophilaceae bacterium | reverse complement strand
GTCTGGCTGCCAGCCTGAATGTTTTATAAACCTAGAAACAAATAAGGAGCGTCGAGGCACATCATAAACATGAAATTCTGATCGATGAATGGCCTTTAAAATTTCTTGTTTAAGGGCTGGTGAAATTCTTTCATCGGCATCCAAAGAAAATATCCATTCATGCTTGGCTAATTGAATAGCTATATTTTTATGTTGGCCAAAGCCTTTCCAAGGCCTATTAAAAACCTGAGCGCCCCATTTCCTTGCAAGGGAGACCGTATTATCAGAACTACCTGAATCAAGAACAATCACTTCATTAGCAAAATTAGCACTTTTAATGCAATCAGTGATATTTTCGGATTCATTCTTTGCAATGATAATGACGGACAGTTTGGGCATTAATGTAGTGACTAATAGTTAATTTAAAGGTAAATTATTTTGATAGATTATAACAACTAATAAAATCAAAAAAATACATTTAAAGAAATTAGGTTGGTAGATAGTGGATATTAAAAAAGATATTGTTTGTATCGGTGGCGGGGTCATGAGTGTCACCTTAGCCAAGTTACTTCATGAGCTAGATCCAAAGATGGATATTACCATTTACGAGAAGCTCGCTTCGTGTGCTTTGGAAAGTTCCCAATCCATCAATAATGCTGGAACAGGACATGCTGGCTATTGTGAATTAAATTACACGCCCATAAATCATCAGCAAATCGTTAATATAGACAGGGCATTAAAGATCAATAGAGAATTTGAAGTATCACTTCAATTTTGGAGCTTTTTAACAAAGAAATATAAAAGCTTTAAACCTAAATCATTTATCACTCAAGTGCCTCATATCAGCTTTGTCAAAGGTGAAAAAGATATATCTTTTTTAAAGAAAAGATATGAAGCGCTTAGTAAAACGCTTTTATTTAAAAGTATGCAATTCTCTCGCAATTTAGAGACTATCAAAAAATGGGCGCCTTTGATTGGCGAGGTATCGAAAGATAATATTGCGATGACGAGATCTGAGTATGGAAGCGATGTTGACTTCGAATCGCTTAGTCATCAGATGTTAAAAATCTTATCCACAAATAAAAAATTTGCTGTTCATGTGAATCACGAAATTAAATCAATATCACAAGCTCCAGATAAAACATGGGATTTGAAAATATATAACGCAAAAAATAAAAAAATAATCTTAGTGAATGCGAAATTTATTTTTATTGGTGCAGGTGGATCAACTATCCATTTACTACAAAAAAGTAACATCAAAAATCAAATTGGTTATGGGGGCTTTCCCGTCAATGGCGAATGGTTGATCTGTACGAAACCCTCTTTAACAAAAAAACACTTCTCTAAAGTATATGGTTTGGCAGGGCCTAAAGCGCCCCCTATGTCGGCACCTCATTTAGATTTAAGAATTATTAATGGGAAAAGAGAACTTATGTTTGGCCCTTTCGCAAGCTTCACATTCAAATTTTTAAAAACGGGTTCTTATTTAGATTTAGTAAAGTCTATTCGTTTGCGAAATATTCTGCCCATGCTTCATGTATTTATTCGCAATCTCAATCTTCTCAGTTATCTCATTAAGCAATCAAGTAGCTCATACAAAGATAAAATGAATGCATTAAGAGAATTTTATCCATTAGCGCATGATAAAGATTGGAAGCTAGCATCAGCGGGTAAGAGAGTTCAGATTATCAAACCGTTTAAAAAAATTGGCGGGAAATTAGAATTTGGAACAGAAGTTGTTTGGTCAGACGACGCCACACTCGCTGCTCTTATGGGAGCATCACCTGGAGCCTCTACATCTGTATATTCCATGTTAAAGGTAATTGAGAAAAGTTTTAAAGGACGAATTAATTCTACAGTATGGAAAAATACCATTGAAAAAATGGTGCCATCTTACAATCAAGACTTAAGTAAGCAACCTTCTTTATTTAATAAAACTCGATTATCTACTTATAAAACGCTTGGATTTAAGATTTAAAACGTTGTCGTCTAATTTCTGACAATACAATACCGCTTGCGACACTGACATTTAAACTTTCAACCGTACCTAACATAGGTATTTTGATTAAAAAATCACATACATCACGCGTGAGCCTTCTTAAGCCACTACCCTCTGAACCTAGAACCACGGCAATGGGGCCACTGAGGTTCGATTGATATAAGGATTCTGCGCCATCTTCAGCTGTTCCCACAACAAGAACACCTTGATCTTTGAGATCACGTATTGTTCTTGCTAAATTTGTTACCACGATGAAAGGTACAGACTCGGCTGCGCCTGAGGCGACTTTTCTCACAGTGGCGTTAAGTCCAACCGCTCGATCTTTAGGCGCTATGACAGCATGCACCCCCATACCATCGGCAACACGTAAACATGCGCCTAAATTATGTGGGTCTTCTACACCATCTAGAATAAGAAAAAATGCAGGCTCTTTTAAATCACCCTCTAAAATATCCTCAACAGTTTTATATGGGATCACTAAGGGAATAATTTTAGCGACAACGCCCTGATGCTTCGATTGTGAAGCAATGCCATCTAGCCTTGCGCGATCCACCATTAATATACGAATGTTATTTTCTTTAGCTAATTCAATAATTTCTTTGGCTCTAGGGTCGTTACGATCGCTATCCAAATAAATTTCTTGGATGCTTCTTGATGATTGCCTTAGTTGGCTAATAATTGGATGAAATCCAAAAATAATCTGGCTTTGAGACATATTATTTAGCTCTTATTTTCTTTTTACTTTTAGGTGCTCTCGATGATTTGGGTGCGCTTTTATGTTTTGTTTCATGAGATTTCTTTTTATGATGACTCGACTTCTCTTTGAAGAAATTTTTTGGTTTTCTATCCTTCAATGGAGATTTCTGAACTTCCTGATGACTCTCAAGACTGAAATCGATTTTACTAAGCTCTAGATCAACGCGGACTAATTTAACTTTTAAGCGATCACCTAAACGATAGATAGCATGTGATCTTTCACCCACCATGGCATGTCTTGCTTTGTCGTAAGTGAAGTAATCATTGCCTAACTCTGTAACATGCAACAGCCCTTCAATGTAAATACCATCAATCGAAACAAATAAACCGAAACTTGTGACGCCCGCAACAGTTCCTTCATAGATTTCGCCAATTTTATCTTGCATGTAATAACATTTAAGCCATGAAGATACATCGCGTGTCGCATCATCAGCTCTTCTTTCAGTCATGGAACAATGCTGACCTAGAACATGCCAATTGGCTGCAGGCATTTTCTTTTTTTCTAAAGTGGCTTTAATAGCACGATGAATTAAAAGATCAGGGTATCTTCGTATCGGGGAAGTAAAGTGCGCATAAGCTTCGTAAGCTAAACCAAAATGGCCAATATTGTCAGGACTGTAAACTGCTTGTTGCATCGACCTTAACAAGACCGTTTGCAATAAATGCTCATCAGGTCTGCCCTTAATTTTTTCTATGACTGTTGCATAGTCTTTAATGCTTGGCTTATCTCCACCTCCCAACATAAAACCAAACTCTGCTAGAAATATGCGTAAGTTTTCAAGTCGTTCTTCAGTTGGTCCTTCGTGAATTCTATAAAGCGCTGGATGCTCGTGTTCAATTAAGAAATTAGCTGCACATACATTGGCTGCTAGCATGCACTCTTCAATAATTCGATGTGCTTCATTTCGAATGACAGGTTCAATGCGATCAATTTTTCCTTGGTCATTAAAGATCATAATCGTTTCGGATGATGCGAACTCAATCGCGCCACGCGCATGTCTTTGCTTAGTGAGTATTTTATATACGGACTCAAGATTTTTAATGTGCGGGATAATTGCTTTGTATTTTTCTGTTAACTCAGCCGATGTCTCATTTAATAAAGTGCTGACATCTGTATAAGTCATACGGGCTTTTGATTCCATCACAGAAGGATAGAATTTATACGATATAACTTTCCCTTGCTGATCAATCATCATGTCACATATCATGCATAAGCGATCGACGTGAGGATTGAGTGAGCAAAGACCATTCGACAATGCTTCTGGTAGCATTGGAATCACACGACGTGGAAAATATACTGAATTACCTCTTTCAAATGCTTCTTTATCTAAAATCTTATCCGGTTGTACATAAAAACTGACATCAGCAATAGCCACCACTAAGCGCCAATTTTTATCGATACTTTCAGCATAAACTGCATCATCAAAATCTCTTGCTGTTTCACCATCGATAGTGATGAGCGATAAATCACGCACATCAATTCTTCCTTTAAAATCTTTCTCAGTCACTTTTTTAGAGAAAGATTCTGCAATTTCAATTGTTTCTTGTGAGAAGTTATAAGGAAGCTGATGCTTCCTGAGAGCAATCTCAATTTCCATACCACTGTCTGCGTAATTACCCAGAATTTGAATGACCTTGCCCATAGGTCTAGATTTAAATGAAGGTTGCGCTGTAATTTCGATCACAACAATCTGGCCCGGCTTAGCATCCATATCAAAATGATATGGAATAAGAAAGTCTTGGTTAATACGCTTATCTTCTGCAGCCACAATGGTGACGCCCTGCCCTTGAACGACTCTTCCTACTAAGGTCTCATTTTTTCTCTCAAGAATCTCAATAACTTTACCTTCAGGACGACCTTTTCGGTCTTGACCTATGGTTTGAACCATGACGCGGTCGTTATGAAGCACTTGCATCATTTCTCTGGAAGATAAGAAAATATCATCACCGCCTTGATCTGGAATAAGAAATCCAAATCCATCTGGGTGACCTTGTATACGGCCTGGAATAAGGTTTAATTTTTCAGAAATACAAAAGTCGTCTTTACGATTCCGCATGATCTGGCCTTGTCTTTCCATGGCTCGAATGCGCTTATTGAATGCTTCAGATTCGTCGTTGGCAATTTCAAGTAATTCATTTAGTTTTAAGATTGAAAGAGGCACGCCCTGATCGGCCATGACTTTTAGGATTAATTCTCGACTTGGCAGTGGCTTTTCATAAAACATAGCCTCACGCTCTTTTTGAGGGTCTTCTAGTCTTAGGGATTTATTTTTTTTACTCATAAGTGTGTCATTGTGACATTAATTTCAGAAAACATAAGATGCTTTTAATTTAAAGCATACAAATGTGGGAGATTTCGACCTAGGCCCTTGCAATCTAGGCCGTATCCAAATACAAACTGATCGGGTACGTGAAGGCCTATAAAATTCGGTATATAAGATTTTTCTTTTGTTATTGCTTTGTCAAAGAGAACAGCCGTATAAATTTCTTTTGTATTCATGCTTTGACATGTCGATACAATTTCATTGAGCGTTACACCCTCATCTAAAATATCATCCAGGATTAAAACAGTTTTATTTTCAATGTCTGCAGGAGGTTTTACAAGCCACTGTATTGAGCCTCCTGTGATGGCATTCTCATATCGCGTTGCATGTATGTAGTGATATTGGATATTTTTTTCTAATCGAGGCAATAATTGTCCTGCAAAAATTAGTGCGCCATTCATCACACACAGCACATAAAGATCATTTGTCTTGATGGTGTGATTAATTTGGTCTGCAATATGCTGAATCGCATTTTTGATTTCCGTTTCTGAATAAACCACAGATGATCGACTCATTAATGTTTGGATATTATCCATCAATCAATAAGCCGCATCATGAAACTGATTTTAGAAAGGCTATGAACTCTTTACCGATTTCAGGATGTTTTTTTGAAAATTCAATATTGGCTTTCATGAAACCTAATTTGTCGCCACAATCATATCGCACACCTTCAAATTGATAGGCAAAAATTGATTGTTGTCCAAGTAGCATTTGAATAGCATCGGTAAGCTGGATCTCACCACCCTTACCAGGTTTAATTTTTTCTAAACAATCAAAAATTTCTGGATTAAATACATACCGTCCGATCACGCCAAGCGTTGAGGGTGCATCTTGCGGTTGCGGCTTTTCTACAATTGAATTAATTTTGTATGGATTGTTTTTTGAGTCGCCTACATCGACGATACCGTATTGCACCGTTTTTTCTCTAGAGATATTTTCAATCGCAATGACTGATGATTGTTCTTTTTGCTGCTGCATAATTAATTGCTTTAAAACTGGTGTATTGGCATCGGTTAAATCGTCAGCTAATAAAACAGCAAAAGGTTCGTCATTAATAATGGTTTTGGCTTGAAGCACAGCATGGCCTAAACCTAAAGGCTCCGATTGTCTGGTATAAATGCATTTCACATGAGAGGGAATAATGGATCGAATAGACTCCAATAAGACGTTTTTATTGGATGCGATAAGGCTAGCCTCAAGCTCAACATTCTTGTCAAAATGATCTTCAATCGACCTTTTATTTCGCCCCGTCACAAAAATAAGCTCGGTAATGCCGGATTGAATCGCCTCTTCTACTGCATATTGAATTAAAGGTTTATCCACAACTGGGAGCATCTCTTTTGGGTTAGCTTTGGTAGCAGGTAAGAAACGCGTTCCGAGTCCGGCGACTGGGAATACAGCTTTTTTTATCACTTTTATAGACATAAAATCGCTTTCATAGGCTTTTATTTTTCAATATTTAACATTAAATTAAATTTATAAGTACATGTATTTATTATTAAATTTAATTCCATTTTTTCTTTTCATCATCATCCATTGATTTAGCATCCACCCAATACGACTTTTGACTAGTGATCTCTTTTTTCCAAAAAGGTGCATCCGTTTTTAAAAAGTCGATAATAAAATGGCAAGCTTCAAAAGCCTCATTGCGATGTTTTGCAAACACGACAATCCCCACAATGGGTTCGCTGACATTTAACTTACCATAGCGATGCACAATATAAACATCGTCCAAGTGCCATCGTTTAATGGCTAAGGTTTCAATTTCATGTAACGCCTTTTCTGTCATGCCAGGGTAATGCTCTAATTCAAGCGCATCTAAACTTTCATTCTCAAGATCAAAATCTCTGACATAACCTTCGAAGGTAACAG
>CAIWQV010000140.1 GCA_903914945.1 uncultured Methylophilaceae bacterium | reverse complement strand
CCGCCCATCATCCCCATAAAAAAAGTTGATAAAAAAATAGAGGCTTGAAACAGCATTAAAGAATTTTAGAAAACCTTGTACGGTTTTGATCTAATTGTAAGTATCTGTCAAAAATCATAGCAATTGCTCGCACAAAAAACCAACCTGTATCTGTGACTTCAATGCCTGAGTCATTTAACTCTAAAAAATCTTTTTCCTGGAAACTTTCAAGAAGCTTCATCTCAGATGAAAAGTATTCTTTAAAATTAACCATATAGGCTAACTCAATCGACTCATAATGCAGTCGACCTTGGCACATTATTTCCATAATGACGGCACGTCGGACAATATCATCTTTAGAAAGTGCCAATCCTTTAGTAATGGGAAACCGGCTATGATTAAGATGATCATAATAATCTTCAAGGCCTTTTGAATTCTGATTGTAATTAGCGCCTATTCTCCCAATTGCTGAAACTCCCAATGCAATAATGTCGCAATCAGGTTGTGTGCTATAGCCTTGAAAGTTTCGATGCAATCTTCCTTGTCTTTTTGCAATAGCCAAACTATCTGTAGGAAGTGCAAAATGATCCATGCCTACATAAACATAACCTGCTTCAAGAAATTTTTTGATTGCTATAGACAGCATAGAAATTTTATTCTTTGCAGATGGAATTTCATTCTCATGGATGCGTCGCTGAGGTTTAAAACGTTGAGGTAAGTGAGCATATGCATACAAAGCAATACGATCAGGCTTTAAACTAATTACTTGATTTAATGTTTGATCGAATGTTTCAGTCGTTTGAAGAGGTAGGCCATAAATTAAATCCATATTGATGGACGCATACCCATCTTGTTTTGCTGAGCTCATTAAAGAAGCCACTTCATTAAAAGGTTGTATGCGGTGAACAGCTTTCTGTACATCGGGATTAAAATCTTGCACTCCAAAACTTAAGCGATTAAAGCCAATTTCTCTTAATTTTTTTAATCTCTTTTCATCCACCGTCCTTGGATCAACTTCAATCGAATATTCGCCTTGAGGATTTAATATAAAAACCTGCTTCAGTTTATTAAAAAGTTCTTGGATTTCTTCATCAGAGAAAAATGTTGGCGATCCGCCACCAAGATGTAATTGACTGACATTTTGTTTTTGACCTAAGTAATCGAGATACAAATTAATTTCTTTTTTCAAGTAATCAAGATATTCTCGCGAACGCTCATGATGCTTGGTCACAATCTTATTGCAAGCACAATAAAAACAAAGTGACTCACAAAAAGGGATATGTACGTAAATTGATAAAGGTTGATTAATAGGGCGTAAACGTCTTTGTTCTAATGCTTCCTTATAAGTCTTTTCAGTAAAAGCCTCTACAAATCTATCCGCTGTTGGATATGAAGTATATCTTGGGCCATTGACATCAAATTTTTGTAAAAGTGACTCTGCAATAGGCGCCAAACCAACTACTTTTTCTATATTTTTGGAAGAAACATTCATAAGTTATTAATGTGCCATAACGCCATATTGCGCTCTTTGATATATATCAAAAATGCTTTATCTATTAATGCATGGATG
>CAIWQV010000139.1 GCA_903914945.1 uncultured Methylophilaceae bacterium | reverse complement strand
AGTACCGTCAATGAGCCTGTAGAGGAATCCATTGAACGCGCACTACGCCCTAAAGAACTTCAAGAATATGTCGGCCAAGAAAAAGTCAGAAGCCAATTAGAGATTTTTATTTCGGCTGCAAAAAATAGAAATGAAGCGCTCGATCATGTGCTTCTTTTTGGCCCGCCCGGTTTAGGCAAAACAACTTTGGCTCATATCATTGCAAAAGAGATGGGTGTAAATCTCCGTCAAACTTCAGGCCCCGTATTAGAAAAAGCAGGCGACCTTGCAGCGCTTCTGACCAATCTAGAACCGAATGATGTCTTATTTATTGATGAAATTCACCGCCTGTCCCCTGTGATTGAGGAAATTTTATATCCCGCGATGGAAGATTATCGTCTTGATATCATGATTGGTGAAGGCCCATCGGCTAGATCAGTCCGCCTTGATTTATCACCCTTTACACTCATCGGTGCAACAACCCGTGCAGGTATGTTGACCAATCCCCTCCGTGATCGATTCGGGATTGTGTCTCGCTTAGAATTTTATAGTGAAACGGAATTAGCCAAAATTGTGGATCGCTCATCTTCGCTTTTAGAAGCGGATATAGATCCATCGGGCTCATTAGAAATTGCAAAACGTTCACGAGGCACACCTCGCATCGCAAATCGTTTATTAAGACGTGTGCGCGATTTTGCACAAGTCAAATCGAATGGAAAAATTACAGCTAGCGTTGCAGATGATGCGCTTAAGATGTTAGATGTGGATTTACTGGGCTTAGATGTGATGGACCGAAAATTACTTCAAGCAATTTTAGAAAAATTTAATGGTGGCCCTGTAGGCATTGATAATTTAGCCGCAGCGATTGGCGAAGAGCGTGAAACGATTGAAGATGTATTAGAGCCCTATCTCATTCAACAAGGCTATCTCATGCGCACACCGCGCGGACGAATTGTCACGCAAGCGACGTATCTTCACTTTGGTATGAAGCCACCTACTCAACAGCCCTCTGACAACTTATGGCAGGAATAAAAACTTTTTCTTTGCCCATTCGTATTTATTTTGAAGACACCGATAGCGGTGGTGTTGTTTATCACTCCAACTATTTAAAATTTATGGAGCGTGCCAGAACTGAATGGTTAAGAAGTATTGGCATTGATCAGCGACACTTAAAACAAGATAGCCATATTATGTTTGTCGTGCACCGTATTGATATTCAATTTAAGCTACCCGCTCGTTTTAATGATGACTTAATCGTTAAAAGTGAACTCAAAAATATTGGTTCTAGCAAAATTGAATTTAGGCAAATGATTTATCGAAATGATGAAATGTTAATTGACGCAAGTGTCGATATTGCATGCATTGATAGTGAAAAATTTAAACCCGTTCGAATCCCACCCACCATTAAACAAACAATGGAGTCCTTATGAATGTAGTGAATGATTTATCTTTTTTAAGTTTAATCACAGGAGCGACGATCCCAGTTCAGCTTGTGATATTAATTTTATTAACAGCCTCTGGATTTTCTTGGTGGTATATCTTTATTAAAGTTTCGGTATTAAAAAGTGCGGAATTATCTGTTGATGAATTCGAAAACACATTTTGGACAAGTGGAGACCTTAGTAAACTTCACGACAGCATTCATAGTGGTCGGATTAAGAATCAGGGCTTAGCGACTATTTTTGAAGCGGGCTATAAAGAATTTAATCGTCATAAAACATCTAAAAGCGATATGAGCGATGTGATTGAAGGTGTAAGACGAGCGATGCGTGCGACTTACAATCGTGAACTTGATTTCTTAGACGCACATTTACCTTTTCTGGCATCGGTAGGATCGGTGAGTCCTTATATTGGTTTGTTTGGAACAGTATGGGGGATTATGAATGCCTTTAGAGGTTTAGCGAATGTCGCACAAGCGACATTAACGCAAGTGGCTCCTGGTATTGCAGAAGCACTGATTGCAACTGCGATTGGTTTATTTGCAGCGATTCCTGCGGTCATTGCCTATAACCGTTTTGCGACATCGGTCGATCGTTTGTCTGTGAGATACGAAAGCTTCATGGAAGAGTTCGTTAACATCCTACAAAGAAAAGGATAAGTGATGCGTAAACGTCGCTTAATGAATCAAATCAATGTGGTGCCTTATATCGATGTAACTCTCGTTTTACTT
>CAIWQV010000138.1 GCA_903914945.1 uncultured Methylophilaceae bacterium | reverse complement strand
TGCTTATGGTAATCAGCCGCCCATTGCTCAGTGGAACTTGGCTAGGTTCGCTGAAACCCTTCTTCCTCTCATAGATCAAGATCCTGATAAATCAATTGAACTAGCATCGCAAGCAATCAATAATTTTTCTGATCAATTTCAGATGGCATGGTTGCAAGGCATGCGAATAAAGATAGGTTTATTTCATGAGGAGCCAATTGATATTGATTTAATCAATAACTTATTAGCGCTCATGCAAAAAAATAAAGCTGACTATACCCTCACATTTAGGCACCTCGCATCGGATACCATTTCAAAAGACGCTATTTTTAAAGACGCGTCATTTCAAGCTTGGCATAAAAATTGGATGCATCGGATTCAAAGTCAAAAAGAAGGCGAAGAAGCATCAAGACACATGATGTTAAAACATAATCCAGCCGTCATTCCGCGAAATTATTTAGTGGAGAAAGTATTGTCCATGGCGGTGATAGAGCAAGACTACAAGCTGTTAAACGATTTTATTGAAGCTCTCCTAAGTCCTTATGAGGAGTCAAAGATATTCAGCGAGCCACCGCTAGAAGAAGATATGGCTTATCGAACGTTTTGCGGAACCTAGAAAAAGAAAAACACACATAAGGTGAGTCACCTTATGTGTGAGAATTGAAATTATTTTGATTTTTTAGCTGTAGGTGCTTCTTTTGCTTTTGCAGGCTTAGCTGGTTTAGCAGATTTTGCAAGAAGAGCTTTAAGATCTTCAAGATCTTTACTTTGAGCTGTTACTTTTGCTTCTAAGTCAGACACAATAGCTTTCTTCTGAGCATCAGCTTTTTCATAATCAGTCACTTTTTGATTAAGTGTTGTAATTTGACCATTTAAATTTTTAATTTCAGCAGTTTGTGCGCTTAGTTGATCTTCTGCGTTGTAAGCGCTATATGAGAAATAACCTGCAACTGCGATTAAAATTGCGATGATGATATTTTTAAAAGTGCCGGAGTTTTCCATCTATGATTCCCTTTTGATTATGTTGAAGTTAAAAGTATTCGTTTAATGCACATACTCTCTTAGGTAGGCATGATATAAGAAAGTTCACTAATCTCAAAGCAACTGAGCGCATAGACAAATAAAAAACCCGCTTTAAAGCGGGTTTTTTTAAATCAAGTGATTAATTATTTTGAAGCAATCACTTTTGCAGCTTTTGAACAAAGTTCGCTACTTGATTTATTGACCATACCTACAACGTCTTCTGAGCGAAGGTTAGCTTGTGTAAGTGCTTTCTCAGCTTCAGTTTGTGCTTTGCAAGCAAGTGCAAAATCGTTATTTTTAACAGCGATTACGCTTAAATTTTGTAAGCGCGCTGCACGCTCTAATTCGTGAAGTTTTTCATTGCTTTGAATGAATGTGGACGCAGCCACTGTAGTTGAAATTGCTGCAACAGCAGCGACAATAATAAGACTTAAACGTACTGACTTTTTCATTTCTTTTTCCTTTTGGGTTGTATTAACAATGTGCACTTTTGATGCACATAATCATCTTAGTTGACAATTGTTAACAAATTATGACAGTGGCACACCTTTTGCTTTATATACATTGAGAGCTTTAATTTTTCCTCCATAGTTAATGTTGAGCTCTCAAATACTTATCAACTTTTATTAAGGGAAACAAATGTCAAAATTAGTTGCTTTATTAGTATCAGGTTTATTTGCAATGTCATTGAATGTATTCGCTGCTGACGCACCTGCTGCGGATGCCAAGCCAGCACCTGCTGCAAAGAAAGAAGAAAAGAAAGCGCCTGCTGCGAAGCCGGCTCCAGAAGCTAAACCAGCTGCTGACGCGAAAGCGAAGTAGTGATGTTGTAATCAAGAGGGTGCCCCTAAGTCGCCCTCTTGATTATTTTTATGCATCGATTTGGTTCAGGCGCATCTATTAAGGGCAATTCAATTCATTACAGCAATGATTTTTCTAAAAAACAAACTCGTTAGATTTATTAATGACTACTTACCTTTGAGACTTTCGTCTCAAGATAAAAGCTTTCTTTTTTCTTTCCTTGTAATTTTTTTTCTACTGATTATTCCTGCGATATATTTTTTAGAAAAGTTATTGGGCTATAAATAAAAAAAGCCAGCAAGAGCTGGCTTTTTTTATGAATCTAAATTACTTAGATTGGGCTTTTGTTGCCTTGTTGCATAGCTCCTGATTACTCTTATGAATCATGCCAAGTAAGTCTTCAGCTTTTGAGTGAACCTTACCTAAATATTCCTCTGCTTCAGTTTGTGATTTGCAAGCAAGAACATAATCTTTATTGCCAATAGCAATTAAAGTTAAATTTTGTAAGCGTGAAACAGCTTCTAATTCTTTAATCTTTACTTTAGCGCCAACATATTTAAATGCGACAGCTCCTGTAGCAATTAAACCAATAAGTGCGACTGCTATTGTTACTTTTGTATTTTTTTTCATTACTTTCCTTAATTAATGCTTTTAAAAACATGAATGGTGGCCAGGGGCAGAATCGAACTGCCGACACGCGGATTTTCAATCCGCTGCTCTACCGACTGAGCTACCTGGCCATATAAATTCTCACGATAAAAACCGTGAAGAAGCGGAATTATAGCAAAAATGCTGACTTTTACCGAGTTTTAGCCCCTGATTTAGCCAATATCTGCGTCCCGAGACGGGACGGTGAGGTTCTAAGTCGTGGGATTTTGAAAGGATTGGAATAGGCGCGCGTTATGCAGTGTTAAAAATTTAAACACCTTACTTTAGTCAAAATAGTGCATCAATTAATGGAGTAAAAGTTACTAACGAGGCAAATACACGATTACTTTCGAAGATAGTTAAAAGTCCCATAATTGCAACAAAAGCACCGCTAAATAAAAATACTGATGCAAATTGGGCTCTAAAGTTACCTGCATGACTTAGGACTATAGCAATCTGTGTGAGAGTTCCAAAGATTGCAATGCCAAGTAATTTATAGATATTTAAATGTGATTTAGCTGCTTCAAGCCTTTTAAATCTAGCAGACCTTAATTCAATGACTGTTTTAAGGTAAGTTTCTTGAATAATAGGATCTTTAGCTAATTCCTCAGATTTATAAATCTTTAGAAGCTCTGTTAAAGGCTGGCTAGGCGCTGTATAGATTTCACCAGTATTACGCGTTGCGGTGAGCAATCTTTGTTCATTAATAATATATTCTTTAACATGCTCTTTTATTTCATCAACTTGTTCTGGGTTGGCCATAAAACTATCCGCTATTCTTTGTATTGTTCTTAAAGAGTCCGCTTCAGAGGTAATGTATGCATTTTCCTGATCTATTCTTTTCCAGACATCGCCTGCTGTGAGACTTGCAAATAAGCCAAATGTCAAAGCTAATGAAGAAATGTAAGAAGGTGCAACACCATAAATTTTATATTTTGATTTATCTAATTTATAAAATACAAAAATTATAAAAATCGCAGAAAATATTGGATAGATAATTAAAAGGCTGGTCAGCATCTTTTGATTATATTGAAACATAAATAAACCGTCAAAAGTTTTGACGGTTATATTCAATAAGACTTGTCAGAAGAATAATTGTAAATAAGAGAGTTAAAAAAATAAGAATAAATCTTATATTTTCTTGAGAGATTTTTATCGGTAGATAATCAGAAATAAATTTCTGAATTGTTTTGATTGTATTCATATGTAGGGATTAGATAAGACATAGCCCCATTGAAGGGGCTATTAAATAAGTTCGCGAAGGTTATTTAAGGAGACTTCTGAAACGACG
>CAIWQV010000137.1 GCA_903914945.1 uncultured Methylophilaceae bacterium | reverse complement strand
TCCAGATTCATTGATTCGTTTTGGTATTAGACAGCTTCTAAAGAAACGACTTGATGAAATTAGTAATCAAGATGCAGAAAAATCACAAGATTTAAAGGATGCTTTTTTAAAAAGTATGGATGATTCGCCTATTGCATTAGTCCCGCATCTGGCAAATAAACAGCATTACGAAGTGCCATCGACTTTTTTTGATTTTTGTCTAGGCAAGCATAAAAAATATAGTAGTTGTTATTGGGATAGCGAAACAAAAAATCTAGACGATGCAGAACTAAAAGCTTTAAAAATAAGTGCAGCACATGCCGACTTAAAAAATGGCCAAACCATTCTTGAGCTCGGATGCGGCTGGGGCTCGCTAACGCTTTTTATGGCTCAACAATACCCAAAGAGTAAAATTTTTGCAGTATCCAACTCAAACTCTCAAAGAGTTTTTATCGAGAGTGAAGCTAAAAAAAGGAAACTTAAAAATATTTATGTGATGACATGCGACATGAATCGATTTCAACCTAAAAATTTTAAGATTCCTAAAAGCTTCGATCGAATTGTTTCAATCGAAATGTTTGAGCATATGCGCAATCATCGAAAGCTTTATCGTATGCTTTATGATTGGTTAAAACCGAGCGGGAAGTTCTTTATGCATATTTTTGTGCATCAACATACACCTTATGCATTCGAAGTTAAGGATAAGGATGACTGGATGAGCAAATTTTTCTTTTCAGGCGGCATGATGCCAAGCGATGATTTGCCCTTACATTTTCAGGAGCATTTAAAGTTAAATCAAAAGTGGTGTTGGGACGGGACGCATTATGAAAAAACGGCAAATGCCTGGCTAGAAAACATGGATCAAGCGAAATCAGACATTTATCCGATCCTTAAAAAAACTTATGGCCCACGAAATGCTTCACAATGGTTTAATCGCTGGCGAATCTTTTATATGGCTTGTGCTGAATTATTTGGTTATCGAAACGGCCAGGAGTGGTGGGTTACACACTATCAATTTGAGAAACCAAAAAAATAAATGAAGCTTATTAATTTCGGACTGTTTCAGCTGGGTTGGTTTATTGCAATATGGGGAGCATCACATCAAACATTACTCGCATCAATGATTGCTATTAGCTTTATATTGACGATTCATATTATTCAGGCGCGGGATAAGAAAGAGGCAGTGACTTTACTTCTCATGATCATGCTATTAGGACCATTATTTGATCAATGCCTTTTGTCTCTAGGTTTAATTGAATATAAAAGTCAATTCTCAGAATATATTGTGCCTATTTGGATTGTTGCCTTATGGGGATTATTTGCTAGCACTTTAAACATATCTTTAAGTTGGTTAAGGCATTACAAGTTGCTTGCTGTTTTATTTGGCCTCATAGGCGGACCGCTTTCTTATATCGCCGCAGAAAAATTACATGCTATTCAATTAATGAATTCTTATGCGCTTATAACGCTAGCTTTGGGCTGGGCCCTATTAACGCCAATATCTTTAGCGATGGCTGAGAAGTGGAATGGATTTCGCGCATGATTTTTTTAAACGCTTTATTTATAAATTTATTATTTGCATACTTCGGCTGGCTCTTAAGTCTTAAAAAGAAAAATGTAACCCACGTTGACAGTATGTGGAGTTTATTTTTTGTCTTCAATGCAGTCTATTTTTACAATGTAATGACGCCATCATTAAGATCTTGCTTGATTATCCTTCTGGTCATAGCGTGGGGTATTCGTCTTGCTACCTACCTTACATATAGAAATTGGGGAAAACCTGAAGATGCGCGCTATTTAAAAATTAGACAAAATAATGAGCCTAATTTTAAGTACAAAAGTATATATATTATTTTTGGCCTTCAATCGATTCTTGCATGGATAGTGGGCTCAATTCTTTTTATAGCCATAGGAAATGATCATCCTTTAACATGGTTAGACACCTTTGGTTTCTTAGTGACCTTATTTGGTATAGCTTATGAATCAATTGCTGATTATCAATTGTTGCAATTTAAGAGTGACATAAAAAATCGTGGAAAGCTTTTACAATTAGGGTTGTGGAAATTTAGCCGACATCCTAATTATTTTGGAGAAATTTTAGTATGGTGGGGATTCTTTATCACAACGCTTGGAACAGGCATTCATTTTAATCTGATAGCACCGCTTCTTATGACCTTTTTAATTTTGAAATTTTCAGGAGTCACACTTCTTGAGGCTAATCTTATGAAAAAATTTGATGGATATAATAGTTATCAGAAAAAAGTAAATACTTTGATTCCTCGATTCTGGAAGACATAATATGAGATATAAATCTTTTCTATTGGCAGCATTTTTTTTATTATTGAGTGGATGTATGACACAAGTTCCTATCAAAACGGTATCTGAGGTAAATCTAAAGCAATTTATGGGCCCATGGTATGTCATTGCTCATATTCCAACCTTTATTGAAAAAAATGCATTTAATGCTGTCGAATCTTATGTGTTAAATGAAGATGGCACTATTGGCACAACTTTCACCTTTAATGAAGGCTCTTTAACGGGACCGATCAAAACATATCATCCGAAAGGCTTTGTGATGAAAGATTCAGGCAATGCTTTATGGGGGATGCAATTTATATGGCCTATCAAAGCACAGTATAAAATTGTCTACTTGGATCAAAATTATCAAAATACTATTATTGCAAGAGATGATCGTGATTATGTATGGATCATGTCACGTCAAAAAAAGATAGATCAAGACACATTAAAAACATTAGTAACAAAGATTGAAGAAGTTGGCTACGATCTTAAAAAGATACGTTGGATTGAGCACTCAAATTGATGATATTTAAATTTTTGAAAAAAATATTTTTCTGGTTCGATAATGCTTTTCTAGAAGAAAAGTATGCATTGATTACATCGGGCAAAGAAATTGATTGGATGAGAGTGATTCCATTCATAATTCTGCATTTGTCCTGTTTTATGATTTTTTTTGTTGGATTTAGTTGGACGGCCTTCGTTCTATGTATGAGCCTTTTCGCTATCCGCATGTTTGCCATCACAGGGTTCTATCATCGATATTTTTCGCATAAAACCTTTAGAACTTCTAGGTTTGTGCAGTGTTTGTTTGCGATGATAGGAGCTACTGCAGTGCAAAGAGGACCGCTATGGTGGGCAGCTCATCATCGAGGACATCATATGCACTCGGATACAACAGAAGATAAACACTCGCCCAAAGAACATGGTTTCATCTGGAGTCATATGGGATGGTTTTTGACTAAATCAAATTTTGTGACTAATACAAAACTTATACGTGAATTAATCAGATTTCCAGAATTACGTATCATAGATCGCTTCGATCTCTTAATGCCCTTAGCGCTTTCTATATCTTTATGGGGACTTGGTTATTATTTGGAGCAATACGAGCCATCATTACATACCAATGGATTCCAATTATTTATTTGGGGATTCTCAATTTCAACAATCATGCTATATCACGCGACTTTTTTAGTAAATTCAGTTGCTCACCAATGGGGGAAGAAGCGTTACGAAACGAAAGATACAAGCCGAAATAATTTTATTATTGCGATTTTGACGTTTGGTGAGGGCTGGCATAATAATCACCATCATTACCCCGGCTCTGCAAGACAAGGCTTTTATTGGTGGGAAATTGATTTAACTTATTATGTTTTAAAGTTTTTAGCCATGATGGGAATTATTTGGGATGTTCGCACTGTCTCAGATAATATCCGTGAATCTAAAAAGATAGAACATCTTCATCGTTAGTCATGAAGATAGCAATCATAGGCTCAGGTATCTCTGGTAATACGCTTGCATATTATTTAAATCCTCTTCATGACATTACGCTTTTTGAATCCAACGATAGGGTAGGCGGACATTCACACACCCATCAGATCAACCTTTTCAATCAAAACATTAGTGTAGATACAGGGTTTATTGTATTTAATAAAAAAACTTACCCCAATTTTTTAAAACTTTTACATGAGCTTGACGTGCCTTACGAAAATAGCACTATGAGTTTTAGTGTTAAAGACATTAAAAAAGATTTTGAATACAACGGCACTAGTCTCAATGCACTTTTTGCACAAAGAAAAAATCTTATTAGCCCTACTTTTTACAAAATGATTAGAGAAATTCTTCGATTTAATCAGTCATCAGTCTTGTTACTAAATAACGATGAAGGCATAAGTTTAGGTGATTATTTGGAACGAGAAGGCTATTCAGACTTTTTTAAAAAATATTATATTTTGCCGATGGGCTCTGCTATATGGTCATCTAACATTAAAACCATGTTAGCGTTCCCTGCTAAATTTTTTATACAATTCTTTAATAATCATGGCATGTTAAATATTAACGACAGGCCCCAATGGCTTACCATTTCAGGGGGCTCCATTAATTATGTGGATAAGCTAACAAAGCCTTTTAAGCAAAAAATTAAACTTAATCAAAAGATAAAGTATGTAGAAAGAAAGCACGATCATATTGCTATTCAATTTCAGGATCGACTAGAAAGATTTGATTGGATATTTTTTGCTTGCCACAGCGACGAAGCCTTAAAATTAATAAAGAATCCAGATTTAAATGAAGAAAATATCCTCAAAGCTATCCCATATACAAATAATGAGGTGGTCTTGCATTATGATGAAAGTTTCATGCCGAAAAGAAAGCTTGCGTGGGCGGCTTGGAATTATCATATTAATGACAATCCTACTTCGCCCGCATCTCTTACGTACAATATGAATATATTGCAGAATTTAAAGACTAAGATACCGATTTTAGTCACATTAAATCCACACAATAAAATTAATAAGAAAAAAATTATTAAAACGCTTTCATATACTCACCCTCAATATAGTTTGCAAGGTATGAAAGCCCAGGCAAACCATCACATGATTTCTGGCGTGAATCATACTTCTTTTGCTGGGGCTTATTGGGGTAATGGATTCCATGAAGATGGCGTTAAAAGCGCACTGGATGCTATTACACAATTTAATAAAGTGCATGGATTCCAGTGATGCATGCGATTTATGAAGGCACTTTAAAACATACGCGGACAAGCCCTAAAAAACACGCATTTCAATATCAAGTGCGGATGTTATATCTTGATCTTGATAATTTAGTGGAAGTATTTTCAAATAAATTATTTTGGAGTTATAACCGTTTTAATTTAGGTTGTTTTTTGAGGTCAGATTACTTTGGAAATCAAAAAAACAGTTTAAAGAAATCAATACAGGATGAAATTAAAAAAAAGCTGCATTTTAATCATCTTGGCAAGATATTTGTTCTGACAAGTGCTCGATACTTTGGTTATTGTTTTAATCCAGTAACTTTTTATTACTGCTTTAATAAAAACGATAAATTAGAAGTCGTTGTGTCTCATATTACCAATACCCCTTGGAATGAAAATCATGCCTATGTTCATGACTGCAGAGGTATGAATAAGCCCATGAAATATTTTGAATTTAAAAAGGATTTTCATGTATCGCCCTTTATGCCCATGGATATATTGTATCAATGGACTTTTAATGAGCCTGGAAAAGAGATTGTCGTCTCCATGAACAATATGTATAAAAAACAATTTATGTTTAATGCTTCAATGAGACTAAAAAGAAAAGTTTTAAATGACCAGTCGCTTAATCGCTTACTTTTTAGATTCCCCCCTGAAACTTTTAAAACAATTTTAGCTATTTATTGGAATGCTTTATGTTTAAAATTGAAACGCATCCCTTTTTTTTCGCATCCTTAAGATTTATTTAACCCTTATGAAAAATATTTTACATCGGCTTGCTAGAGCGCTTGTTTTTAATCAGTTAAAAAAAATAAAAATAGGCCATATTGCTATTATTGAAGGAAGCAATAAATTCTCTTTTGGAAAAAAGGATAAATTAAATGTCACAGTGACTGTTCATGATCCACGATTCTATGGAGCTTTAGCATTCGGAGGGTCAATTGGGGTTAGTGAAGCATTTATGCAGAAGTTTTGGTCCGCGAGCGATTTAACAAAATTAATTCGTATTATGGCGATTAATCAAAATACGATGGATCAACTAGAAGGGCTATTTAATATTTTTTTAAAGCCCATCCTCAAATGCCTTCATTATTTAAATCAAAACTCAGTAAAAGGAAGTGAGATTAATATTTCTAAGCACTACGATCTAGGGAATGACTTCTTTTCATTATTTTTAGATTCAACTATGATGTATTCATCCGCAGTTTTCAAAAATCCCCATGATTCGCTCTATAAAGGATCGATTCATAAATTAGAAACTATATGTCAAGGGCTGGAACTCACTTCTCAAGATCATATTATTGAAATTGGTTCGGGGTGGGGTGGATTTGCGATTTATGCGGCTCAGCAGTATGGATGTAAAGTCACCACAACAACTATCTCAAAAGAACAATATAAATATGTAAGGCAAAAAATAAAAGATTTAAAGTTATCACACAAGATTACCGTTTTATTTTCAGACTATCGTCATTTGAAAGGCCAGTATGACAAATTAGTATCTATTGAGATGTTAGAAGCTGTGGGCTATCAGTATTACAAGACTTATTTTAAAGTGTGTTCCAATTTATTAAAACCCCAAGGTCTCGCAGTCATTCAAACGATAACTATTGCTGATCAGCGCTATGAAAAAGCGAAGCGCTCTGTCGACTTTATTCAAAGATATATTTTTCCTGGTAGCTGTATTCCTTCCATTACAGCGTTGCAAAATAGCGTGACCCAGTCTTCAGATCTTAAAATTTATAGCATTCATGATATTGGTGCTCACTATGCAAGGACCCTTGCGTTATGGCGCGAAGGCTTCTTTAAGCGCCTGAAAGATATTAAAGTGCTAGGGTTTGATGATGCATTCATTCGTATGTGGCACTTTTACTTTTCTTATTGTGAAGGTGGCTTTCATGAAAAAGTAATTAGTGATATTCATCTCAAATTAGTGAAGCCTGGATATCGAACAAAGACAAAATAGCGGTAGATGTTTTCTTGAAATTTTATTCATAGAAGAGCATCATATTAGGAATATTAGGAGTTATCTTTTAAAACTTAGGGCGGCAAAATTATGAAAAAGCTTTTCTTATTTATTTCAGTTTTTCTATTGGGTGCTTTTGTAAATTTATCTGCTTTTGCCGAGACCCCGAATCTTTTAGATGGCGTCGTAGATAAGTACTTTAGAGGTAAGACGCTTACCAAAACAGATGACATTGCATTTGATGTAGCTAAGAGAGCTCTTGATGGTACCCAAGTACCTTTTAAGTTTACAACAAACAAAAAATATAAAAATATTTCAGTGGTCGTAGAAGGCAACCCTCATCAATTGCCGGGTATCGGATCTCTCGCATTGACTATGCACCCTAAAACTGCACCCTTTACTTTTGAGACGCATATTCGCATGGAGCAGGATAGCTATGTGGATGTGATTGCAGAAGATGAAAATGGGAAATTTTTTTACAATCAAGTCGCAATTCGATCAGCAGGCGGATGTTCTGCAGGGGTTACTTATGATGCCGATGCGGTTCTCAAAGAAGTAGGGTCTATGAAAGTATTGCATACAGATAATAGAGCTTCTTTATTTATTAAACACCCACAACATAATGGATACCAGGCTAATTTAAGTAATTACACAGGACTCTATATCTTGCCAGAGTGGCATTTGACTTCGGTGAGCATCACGGATGATGAAAAAGAAATTTGGAGCGCTGAATTTGGTGGAGGCAGTACTGCTGAAAATCCAATTTTTATTTTTGATACACAAAAAATTAAAGGCGATTTAAAAGTTATAGCAGTTGATACGCAGGGCAAACAATACCTTAATAAACCCTCGTTAATAAATTAATCTTGCGTTATTTTTATCTGGCCAAGTATTTATCATGCCTGGCTATTATTTTTTTATCTAATACATCAGCATTTGCTGAGGATATGACTACCGCGATGTGCAAGAATTACATCCCAGCGGTTTGGGCAATTGCAAAGCCGATGCGAGACGTAGGCATTCCTATCGCGACCGCTGAAGAGCATGTTTACAAGATGGGCATCGAAGATAAAAATATACGTCTTTATTTAAGATCTCTCATTCATGATGTGTATAAGAATCCTGAAGCAACACAGCGTTATATTGATACTGGATATGCGCTTGATGATTGTGTGAAGCAATCGAGAGGCTTTTAAATCTTTTATTAAGGCTAGCAAACAATTCAGCTTTCATATATGATGAGAATCATTCTCATTTATAATTCTTTTGTAAATCAATGAAAAAAATAAAAATCTTTCTTTTGGGAGCCGCAACTTTTTTTGCGCTACAAAATTCTGCAGAAGCAGGTTTAATAGATGAAATACAAGTCTATGACGGGGAAATTAATCAGCCAGGCGAGTTCGGTCTTGAGCTTCATCTTAATGCAACACCTAACGGTAAAAATACCGAAGCATTTAATCGTGAACGTGTAACTGACCGAGGCGCAAGACTAACACCTGAATTTACATACGGGCTCTCTAAGAATTTTGAATTAGGTTTTTATCTGCCTATGATTTATACGCCCCAATACGGATATGAAGTAGCAGGTTATAAGCCAAGAATTAAATGGATGCCGCTTCAGTCTGATGATCGTAACCCTTGGTCGTTAGGTCTTAATGTTGAATATGCGCAATTAAAAAATGGCATGGATGACTCTAATAAAAGTGCGGAGGCACGCTTTATCGCTGCATGGGAAGGTCAAGATTGGTCATTTGCGGTCAATCCCATAATAGATAAAAAACTTTCTAAAAATAAAGATGAAACCCCAGACCTCAACATTTATAGCAGTGCATTATTGCGTCGCGAAGGATTTTTTAAATCCATAGGACTTGAATACTATCAAGCACTTGGCCCATATAGAAATTTTTCTCCAAGCAGCGAGCAAACCAAACAACTATTTTTAGTCGCAAATACGAATATTGAACAAGGCCCATTAAAAGATTGGGGTATACATTTAGGGGCTGGATATGGGTGGGATAGCGCAGACCGATTTACGGTTAAAATGATCATTTCACCTAAACTATAAAACGCTTGAATGATTTTTAAAAAATTTAATGCTATCAGTATATTAAGCGTTGCACTTCTTCTGCTTGGCATCACCATTGCGGGCCGGCATTATATTCCACCTGATGAAACGCGTTATCTATCCGTTGCTTGGGATATGTGGCTTCATCATGATTTTTTAGTGCCTCATCTTAATCACTTGCCATACAGCCATAAACCACCCCTTTTATTTTGGCTGATCAACTTAGGTTGGCTCGTTTTCGGGGTAAATGATTGGTGGCCGAGACTCATTCCATTTTTATTTTCATTGGGGTCAATTTTTCTGGTTAGAAAAATTGCAGATAAATTATGGCCAAAAAATAATGAAGTTGGTTATATAGCCTCCTTACTTCTTTTGGCTAGTAGCGTATGGGCTGTTTATTCTTCAGCACTAATGTTTGACATGATGCTGACCTTCTTCACATGTCTTGGCATATTAGGCATGGTGATATCTTTAAAAGAAAAAAATCAAAATGGATTTATCTATTTAGTTTTAGCTTTTGCAGGCGGACTTCTTGCAAAAGGCCCTACAATTCTTTTACAACTTTTACCACTTGCAGCGACCGCACCTTGGTGGATGAAAGAAAAAACGATTGTATGGAAATCATGGTATCGCTCTTTTGCACTATCATTTTTGGTAGGTGCCGCTATTCTCTTATGTTGGGCTATACCAGCAGGGATTTCTGGTGGCGCTCAATATCAACATGATATTTTCTGGGGACAGACTGCCAATCGCATGGTGAATTCTTTTGCGCATAACAGACCCCAATGGTGGTATTTAGAAATGGCACCCCTCTTAATATTCCCATGGTTTTTTGTACCTTCGTTCTGGAAATTAATTTTTCAAAAATCACCTAGACAAATGAGTGAGGGACTTAAGTTTTCCCTTGCTTGGTTTTTCCCGGTATTTATTGCATTTAGTTTGATTAGCGGTAAACAGGTGCACTATCTATTACCCATTTATCCTGCACTCGCTCTTATGATCGCGAGTGAATTTGATCGCATCAAAAAAATAACTTGGTTTGATCATGCATTTATGGGGTTACCTTTAATAGCAGCTGGCGCTATCTTTTATTATCTTGCTAATTCAGGTCGAATGGATGATGCAGCGCCATGGATGAACTCCTTACCCATTGAAAGTAGTTTTATATTGATCTTGGGAGGACTTTTCATATTCATTTGGAAAACGAAAAACACACTCACTTTTTTATGGAAATTAGTGACGGCTAATATATTGCTTATATCCGTAATGTTTTTAGGCGTGATTTATCACACAGGTAATGCTTATGACTTAAGAGAAGTAAGTAGAACAATAAAATTAATTGAAGATAAAAATTTTCCAGTGGCTTATTTGGGGAATTATGCAGGCCAATTTGATTTTATTGGAAGATTAGATAATCCACCTCAGGTGATCACGACTACTCAATTATTTAATTGGACAAAAGAGCATCCAGAAGGGCGCGTTATCATTACCTTTAATGGCAAGCCTGATTTTGTAAAAATAAAATCTCAATACACTTCATGGTATCGAGGAAGTCATATTGCAATATTGTCTTCCGATGAAGTTAATGCCTTTTGTAAACCAAAACTTGATGTTTGTCTCGAGCACTAGCGCGCCAAAAGTACCAGCTTGCAAAAGTTCTGAAGTGTTTCTATGATTCGCCAAATATTACCAGGGAATTTTTTTGCCATCGTACGCAATAAACTGACCTGTATTTTTCATAGATAATTTGTCAATTTGACGTTTCATACCCGCCACGCTCTCATCAACATCAATTAATCCGTTAGGTCCACCCATATCCGTTCTTACCCATCCTGGGTGAAGTGTAATCATTGCTAAGTTGTATGGTTTTAAATCAATCGACAAACTTTTCATGACCATATTTAAAGCGGTCTTACTTGATCGATAAAGATATTCGCTGCCACCTGAGTTGTCATCAATACTCCCCATTTTACTTGTAAGGGATGCCACTTTTTTTAATGTACCTTTTTTAAGATGTGGCAAAAAAGATGTTGTCATTTTAAATGCAGCAAGCGTATTGATTTTGAAAGCATCAAGCCATGCGTCATAGTTAATATGCTCCATTGAGCTATTAGGATAAACGCCTGCATTATTAATGAGTATGTCGATAGGTTGCTTAAAAGTTTTTGCAAACTGATCAATTGATGAAAAATCTGCAACATCAAGTGTGAAGATAGAAATATTTTCAAACGATGCCTGCAGTCGATGCAAAGCGTCCTTCTTAATTATTTTTCTAGTGCAAGCAATGACTTGATAGTCATCCATCGCATATTGTTTGACGAATTCGAGACCTAAACCCCTATTCGCGCCAGTGATAAGAACCGTATATTTTGCGTTAGACATAATGAAATTATTAAATGATAAAGGTTTATAATAAATCAAAATCTTTAGGATGTATCGCTATGTTATTTAAGAAATATTGGGTTTTATTGCTACTACTTATATCAGGCCTGGTCTATGCAGGTGAGTTTGGTAATTATTGTCTTTTAAGTTTATCTGAGGGGCACTTTCTTAAAACAGACTGCTCAGTCAATGCAACCCATCAAGGCAAGGTCTATTGTTTTGGTAGTGAAGTAAGTAAAGAAATCTTTTTAAAAACACCCGATGAATTTATTAAGAAAGCTGCAGTTTTCTACGAAAAAAACAAAGAGATTGATCGTAAAAAAATATCTCAAGAAGATTTGTTAAAAGAAATTAAAAGCCCAGACTGTGATTTTTCAAATAAAGACCTAGGATACCTAGATATGAATGGCTTAGATTTAAGCCATTGTAAAATGCTGAATACGAGCTTGTTTGGTGCGAATTTGATAGGCGCTAATTTAGCGAATAGCAATATGCAAAGGGCCTATTTAAATTTAGCACGACTAGAAAAAGCTAATTTTTCAGGTGCTAACTTATCTGAAGCAATTATCTTCCAGGCAATATTTGGCGACACCAATTTTAAAGGCGCTAATTTAACTCGTGCGCGAGTCATCGGTACCTTAGGGGCTGTGAACATGGCAGGGGCCACCATCAAATATGGTCAATTTGGTTTGGATGTGGGCAATCAGCCGATGGGACAAATGAAATTTGATTCAGCAGGAGGTAAATTTTATAAAGCAAATTTTGAGGGAGCTGATTTAAATATTGCGAGTTTTTTATTTGCCGATTTAAGAGAAGCTAATTTAAAAAATACGAATATGTATCGTGCCGAATTAGGTCAAGCAGATTTAACAGGTGCCGATCTCACTAATGCCGATTTGACAGACGCAAATGTAGACGGTGCAATTTTTACAAATGTAAAAGGCTTATCCACCATCAAAGGATTTTCTTCAGTAAAAGGCAAATGTCGCGATTGTGGTATGCCTTAAATATTAGCGATACCCAAGCTTAGTCGAATCATAAAATATGCAATGCGTGACTTTATCCTTTTGATTAAGTGTGATTTATCCCAGTCTTTTAAAAGAATCTCAGTGCCGCCTAATCGAATATCGTCTTGAATATTTTTTTTGAGTTGAGATGCAAAAGATTTATCAACTATAAAAATATTTGCTTCTCGAGCCAAGAGAAGGCTAAAAGGGTCGATATTGGAAGATCCTACGGTTGACCAAGTGCCATCAATCACTGCCACCTTGCTATGCATAAAACTTTTTGTGTACTCAAAAATACTGATGCCTTCTTTTAAAAATTTCCCGTAAAAAGCACGTGTGGCATTAGATAGAAAATAATCTATCTCACCTTTTAAAAGAAGAGTGACTGCAATACCTCCTCGGGAAGCTTCAATCAAAGCCCTTTCAAATTTTTTCCCCGGAATAAAATAAGCATTCGCAATGAGTATGTCATGTTTGGCATTTTGTATTGCATGTAGGTAAGCCTTTTCAATATCTTGCCTGTGGCGGAAATTGTCGCGCTCGATAAAATTAAGTTTTATGCCATTCGGATATTCCAGTATATTTTTTTGGTTATGTTTTGGAATATTTGAATTTTCTAAATGTGACCACGAGACTCTTTTCCAAAGCTTTACCATACTTCGACTAATAAGAGGAACCACAGGCCCTCTTAATTGGGCGGCATAATCAATCCGTGGAGCTTTGCCATTCGGCACATTCATATCATCAATAATATTAATTCCACCGACAAAAGCAATCTTATGGTCTATAAGAAACATTTTTCGATGAAGCCGTCTTAATGAAATACGCTTCATTTGATAGGGTGAGATTTTAGGGTGGTAAAAAAGAAAGTGAATATGAGAAGCTTTTATTTCATCTATAGTTTTTTGAGAGAGATCTCGACTGCCAAAACCATCAAGCAATAAATAAACTTTGATACCTTTTTTAGCTGCTTCTTTAAGCGCGGCTAAGATTTTCTCGCCCGTGACATCACGACTAAATATATAAGCTTCTACAAAGATACTTTGCTTGGCTTGTTTAATGGATTGAATGACTGCGGCAAAATATTCTTTACCGTTTTTAAGTAATTCAATCTGATTTCCTTTTAAGTAATAGGGCATTGCTTTATTTTAAGGCATAAAAAAAGCGCTTGGGTTTAAACCCAAGCGCTTTTATATGAATAACTAATTCTAAGCTTAGTTAACTGCAGCTTTAAGAGCAGCACCTGCTTTGAATGTTGGAGCCTTACGTGCTGGTATTTTAAGTTCTTTACCAGTTTGTGGGTTACGACCAACTCGTGCAGCGCGTTTTGAAACTTTAAAAGTACCAAAGCCGATGAGTGTTACTACATCACCTTTTTTAAGAGCTTTAGTGATAGCTGAAAGTGTTGCATCAATCGCACGACCAGCATCTGCTTTTGTTGAACCTGATACTTTTGCAACTGCTTCGATTAGTTCGCCTTTATTCATAATTCCTCCAAATGTAAATTAAGATATGTAAGACCATTGAAATGACAGCGTCATAGAAGGTCTAGGCGTACTTTGCATTGATTTTTAAGCCTTGTCAACAGTCATATTCATTTTTTTTCGCATTAGATAAGGGTTCTGTCGATACCTCTTAGACATAAAATAAAGCTTTCATTTCATTTGATTCTTGTTACAATAATCAAATGAAAAAAATTGTTCCCATTCGAGGTGGTAAAAGACCAGGTGCTGGACGCAAAGTAGGCACTGGAAAATTTGGTGAAAAGACGACGCTCGTCAGGGTGCCAAAAAGTCAAACAGCTGTGATATCCAATATTCTAGAGGCTTACGCTAAAAGGAAGATCCAAGAAATTTCCAATGTGGTATCGATTGATTTGGTGAATGAGGCCATGACTAAAACTAAGATTCCTTTATTTGAACATAAAGTGCCTGCAGGGCTTCCTTCCCAAGCGGATGATCATGTTGAAAAAAGGATGGATCTTAACGATTATCTTATTCGCGAAGCCGACACTACTTTTTTTGTGCGCATTAAAGGGAATTCAATGGACAACGCCGGCATCCATGACAACGATGTCGTGATTGTCGATCGATCTCAAGAAGCCTCCATCGGCGATATTGTTCTAGCATCTTTAGACGGCGAATTCACTGTCAAAACTTTAGCTAAAAATAAAAATGGCTCTCCACGTTTACTTCCTGCAAATGAAGCATTTAGCCCTATTGAAGTTTTAGAGGGTACGCAATTTCAAATATGGGGCGTGATTACAGGCGCTGTTAGAAAATTTAAATAAGACTATTTAAATTTTAGTTATAAGTTTTAGGGTTAAGTTGAATATAATTTTGCTCAGGTTTTAATTTCACCAGCCAACCTTCATAAAAAATATCTGTAACTACTGGATCTATGACAAGTTTAAATGGAGGCTGTCCGCCTCGGTAAGTTAATTTTTGTCCTTCAGTGAGTGCATATTTGTCTTCCTTGCCTTTGCTATCTAGAATACAAATGGTTTGATGGCTTCTTGAGATTATATGGAAGTAATCGCTAGGTTTCAGAGGATCAATAGACGAGGAGATTTGTGCGATAGGTTTTGAAATAGCTTGACCACACATCTTGATAACAGGATCTTTATTATCTTTTTTATTTTCTTCTACTTTTTTGATCTCAACAGGAAGTGCTTCATGCTTCTCTATTTTCTCTGCTGTAGGGTTTATTTCGTAGGTCGCAATATCGTTAGGGAGTTGATCTAGATTAGGTAAGTCGAGCGACTTACCTTCAAAGTTTTTTTGAGCGACAGCGTATTTCTGATAGACACCAATCAAAAAGTTAGACGCAAATAGAAAAATAATAAAATAAAAAATATGAGGGATTCTGATATGTATTTTTGCCCACAACAAGAATACTTTGATTTTGGCTACAAAAAAATTTTTATGGATAAATGATGCTTTAGTTTCGTCTATATTTGGCTCAGGAAGGTTTAACGATTTTGTTTTATTTTTTGTATTCTCGATGACGGAATCAATATCTAGCTCAAGAAAATTTGCGTACTTTCTAACGGAGATGAGCTTAAGCTGAGTTGACACAAAACCCACTTTTTTATTTTCTTCCATTGAGATAATGTGTCGATCACTCAGGGTTAAATGGCGAGCGACCTCCTCAATAGAAAGATTTAAATCTTCCCGCGCTTCTTTAAGAAGATGGCCGTGAATAATCATTAGATCGTTTGGCATTAATTGACTTACGAAAGTAAAGATAAAATAGTATCCTAATAGGAGTTTTTTTCAATCAAAACTAAAACATATAAATGTTTGAGGAATGATATGATTTATCCAATTAACGATAATCAATGGAGCCAAAATAATGATCGAAGAAATTTTAGAAAAAGTAGTATTTAAGAGTCGTTGGATTTTAGCGCCCATGTATTTAGGGTTAGTAGGCGGGCTCTTATGTTTGCTTATAAAATTTGGGCAAGAGTTTTTTCATATCATTATGACGGTCGTAGAAACACCTGAGCGAGAAATCGTTTTATCTATCCTTGCTTTAGTAGATATGACACTAGTTGCCAATTTACTCATCATGGTCATTTTTAGTGGCTATGAAAACTTTGTTTCTAAAATTGACGTTGATAATCACGAAGACAAACCTCATTGGATGGGCAAGGTTGACTATTCAGGATTAAAGCTTAAATTGATCGGCTCGATTGTTGCAATTTCGGCAATTGATTTATTAAAAGCATTTATGCATGCATCGACACCAGGAGAATTGCTTACTAATACGCAAATGTCTTGGATGGTCGGAATTCATGCCACCTTTATTATTTCTGGCGTTCTTTTTGCTTTGATGGATAAAATTGCTGAGAGCACACCTCGCGAATAGTTTGTTAGTATGAAAATACTTAAGCAATCTGATGTAGATGTGTTAATCCATCTGCACCAATCGGGCCAATTTTCAAGCGCGGAAGAAAAAGCAAGATCTTTACTGGAAGACTTTCCCCAAGAGTTAATTTTGCACAATATATTAGGGGTTGCTCTTGAAGCACAGCAAAAATTTCAGGAAGCAGCTGATAGTTATCGCCATGCACTAAAAATTCAACCACAATTTGCAGAAATGCAATTTAATTTAGGTTCAGTGCTCTATCAGTTGGGTGACACACTAGGTGCTATAGAGCAATACCAAAAAGCTATTCAAATTAAATCTGATCTTGTTGTCGCTTATTTTAATCTAGGCATTGCCTATCAAAGTGAATCTCAATTCGATAAAGCTTTAACTGCTTATCGAAAAGCGGTTGAATTAGAGCCAGGATTTTATGAAGCTCACGGTAATATCGGCGCTATTTATTCGCTACAAGATGATTTCGATGAGGCAATCAAATGTTTTCAACAATCACTTAAAATTCAAGATCATGCACGAGGCCATTTTAATTTAGGCAATGCCTATAGAAACCAAGGGCATTTAGAAGAAGCCATTCAGGCTTATCGTAAGGCAATAAAGATGAGTCCTGATGATGCAGAAGTCTGTTCCGTGTTAGGTGATGCTCTTTGGCATCAAGGTAATATTGCAGAAGCCAATCAATGGCTAAGACATGCTATTGCAATCAAGGAAGATAATCCAGTCGCAAACTATAACCTCGCTATATTTTTACATGACAATAAAAAGTTTCAGGAGGCTTATGAATTTTATAAAGCGTCTCAATTACGAGATTGGGAGGAGCGAGCTTTATACTGCCTATATAAAACAAAACAGTTTGATATTTTTGAAAAAGAATTAAATAGCGCGATACTTAATAAAAATACATCTCCATTACTGGCAACACTCTCCACACATTTTGCAAAAAACTTTAATAAAGAAGATCGATATAAATTTTGCCCTGACCCCCTTCATTTTGTATTTCATGGCCAAGTAGATGAGTTAAAAGATTCAAAGAGTGATTTATTGCCATCATTGCTTCGTGACATCAATGAAGCTGATATTGCTGAGCGTATGCAGAGTCGACTCGTAAATGGCATCCAATCTTCAGGGAATTTATTTAAACGCAAAGAGCCTTCGTTTAAACGATTAGCGGAAGCAATTACCGCGCTCATTAAAAAATATTATGACCAATATAAAAATGAAGACTCTATGTTTATTCAAGCATTTCCAAAAGCTATAGAGTTTAGCAGCTCATGGTTTGTTAAAATGCAATCGGGCGGACATCTCTCATCTCATATTCATGAAGAGGGCTGGATCAGCGGCGCAGTTTATTTAGCCATTCCTCAACAAAAAAAACATCCTGAAGAGGGGGGTATTGAATTGAGTGTTGACGGAGATGAATATCCACGTATGCATGACGATTTTGAAAAGAAACTTTACTTACCTCAGGTAGGCGATGTTGTTTTTTTCCCATCCTCTGTTTTCCACCGAACTATTCCATTTAATTCAAATGAAGAAAGAATCTGCATTGCTTTTGATTTAAAACCTGCCAACGTTTAACGCTGTTGCAATCTCAATGACATTTTCTTTAGAAATTTCATGGCTACTTTAGGCTCATCAGCCAGCATCATTTCAAGATGTACTTTTTGAATAGCTATAATTTCCGATTCGTTTGAGGTCGACATCGCTGAAGCAATAGTTGGCGTTTCATTTAAGACTGCCATTTCGCCAAAGTATTCATGCGCTTTTAAAGAACGTATCACCCGTCCATCTTGAATTAAATTAACTGAGCCTTTTACAATGTAATACACATTATGTTCACGATTACCTTGCTCAAAAATCATTGCATTTTGTCGGTAAGTTTTTCCGTAACGCGAAGCTAAATAATGAATAAAGGAGCTTGAGAGAGGAATAGAGTCATCGAATAATTTTTTTAAAAGAAGCATATCTTTTTTGTGAAGTGTTGCCATCAGTTCCACACCAAGTAAATAAGAGGCAATATTTAGATAAAGCCATATGAGCGAAATGAAAAGATTTCGCATGCCGCCAAAGAATGTTCCATACGATTGACTCAAAGTTAAAAACACATCAAATGTTGAACGCAATACAAGCCATAAAAATGCCGTAAGAAATGAACCTAAAATAATATGTTTCACATCCACTTTAATTGGAAAGAAAAACCGATTAAAAAGTGTTAGAGATAAAACAACAAAAGAGAATGAACTTACAAAATAAATCATTTGTGAATTCATAACACTCAAGTACTCGCCAAAAAAAACAGACGCTTTTTGTAAGACCATCCCTGACAAAGTAAAGAGAAAGAATAGAAAAAGAATACCAACGATGGCCACGATATCTCTTATTTTACTTTTTAAAAATGAAGGATCTTCTTCGGTGGCCGAAATGATAATTAAACTTGCGCGAAGTGAGCTTGTGAGAGGTGTTGCAGCCCATAACAGAATGAGGGTTCCTAAGATACCCCAAGCTTTTGTGTGGCTAGACACTTTATAAACTTCGAGCATAATTTTTTTGCTCATTTGCGGCAATAGATCGCTTGTAAGAATAGCTAATCTGCCTAAAGCAAATTCAGAATTGACTAACCAATGACTTAAGAAAAAGAAAATAAGCAGGATCATTGGAATGAGTGCAAAGAGAGAGAAAAAAGATAACGACGCAGTTAAGCCAAAGACATTGTGGCGCTTGCAACCTGCAAATGTTTCTTTGAGCATAAAGATCGGAAGTGACTCGTCTTTTTTTTGATAAAGATTTTTAAAAAGAGGGTGCAGTTTAATCATTATGATAATGCTCTATAGTCATTTGTTGCTTTCACAAGCTCATGTGTCATTGAGGGCTCGGAAGCGGAATGACCTGCATCGGGCACCATCACAAATTTTGCGTGAGGCATATTTTGATAAAGTTCATAGGCTGTGATCGGAGGACACACCATATCGTAGCGTCCTTGAATAATTACGGTAGGCACATCTTTTAATTTTTTAACATCACTCAATATTTTTTTGCCATCGATAAAACATTCATCTTTGATGTAATGCAATTGAACACGTGCTCGAGCAATTTCATTTTGAATGTCTTCATCAGTCAGTGTTTTAGCTTCTTCAGCTTGAGGTAATAATTTTAAAAGACCACCCTCGAATCGGTTCCATGTAATTGATGCAGGACCGCTGATCTTTTCGTCGTTTGAAAATACAAGCTCACTATAATTTTTTATAAGCTCACTATGTTTATTTTCTGGTAAAAAATTAAGAAGCGTTTGGTGTGCTTCGGGGAAAAAAGTTTTGACCTCATCTAAGAACCAATCGAGTTCACTTTTTCGACTTAGGAAGATGCCTCGCAAAATGAGTGCTTTGATCGTTTGTGGATATTGAGTTGCATAAGCCAATGCCAAGGCACTTCCCCATGAACCTCCAAAAATAATCCAATTTTTTATATCAAGATGTTCACGAATCGCTTCCATGTCGGATATAAGATCTTTTGTGGTATTGCCACTCACTCCACCTAAAGGCTTACTTTGCCCACAGCCCCTTTGATCAAAAAGGATGATTTGGTAGTGTTTTGGGTCAAAAAATTGCCTTTGTTTCGGGTTGGTACCACCCCCTGGACCGCCATGAAGAAAAACAATAGGTTTTCCATGAGGATTTCCTGATAGTTCGACATAAATTTTATGGCCCTGAGGTCTTTCTATCCAGGTGGCATGGTAGGGTAAAATTTCTGGATATAAGGTAGATAAAGACTCAGTTGGCATAGAAAATATTTAGCTTTCTTATTGATTTTATTAGCTATTTTACCAAAATTTGCTTATGGCAGGGTTTTCTTAAAAAGAACCATAAAAAAATGTTAACAAATTGTAACTAAATTGTTGCAATTCTAAAAAAAGAGGCATATATTGCTATTCAAGCATAAGTAAAATTGTGCTGAAAGTAAGCCTTCGAAGCACCTTTAAGTCTTAAAGTGAAACACTTTAAAATTTATAAAGTGACAAGAGAGTTTACTTCTTTTAAAACCCTTAGTAAAAACTATGGAGATTTATATGAAAATTAACAAAATCAAGTTAGCTCTTGGTTTAGTAGCTGGTCTTTCAGTGGCAATGCCAATGATCGCTTCAGCAGCTGCTGATCAAGAAAAAGCAATTGCTAATCCTGATAACTGGGCAGCACCACGCGGTGACTACACAAATCAGGCACACAGCAAATTAACTCAAATTAACCAAGGTAACGTAAAAAACCTTAAAGCAGCATGGACATTCGCAACCGGTGTAAACCGTGGTCACGAAGGTTCTCCAGTTGTTGTTGGTCACATGATGTATGTTCATACAGCATTCCCAAATAACATCTATGCTCTTGACTTAAACGACAATCAAAAAATCGTTTGGTCTTACTTCCCAAAACAAGATCCATCAGTTCAAGCAGTTCTCTGCTGCGATAACGTGAACCGTGGTCTTGGCTATGGTGACGGTAAAATTTTCTTACAACAAAATGACGGTACTTTAGTTGCTTTAGATGCTGCATCTGGTAAAAAAGTATGGGACGTTAAAAACGTTGACCCTAAAGTCGGCGCTACAAACACTAACGCTCCTCACGTAATTAAAGACAAAGTTTTAACAGGTTGTTCTGGTGCTGAATTCGGTGTTCGTTGCTTCATTCAAGCGTACAACATCAAAGACGGTTCAGTAGCTTGGAAAGCTTACTCAACAGGTCCTGATGCTGAAGTATTAATCGGCAAAG
>CAIWQV010000136.1 GCA_903914945.1 uncultured Methylophilaceae bacterium | reverse complement strand
AGTTAGTATTACGGAAATTGGCGAAAAGATTGTTGAACAAGCCAATATTATTTTAGAAGAAGTTGAAAAGATTAAATCTTTTGCCAAATCTGGCGGAGATCCTTTAGATGGACTGATCAAAGTAGGTATGATTCATTCGGTGGGCCCTTATTTGTTGCCACAAATTATTCCTATTTTAAGAGAATTGGCGCCCAAGATGCCGCTTGAAGTTGAGGAAAATATTACTTCGAGTCTAGAAATTCAATTGAAAAATGGACAAATTGATGCAGCGATTGTGGCATTACCATTTAATATTCCAGGCATCCAAGTGCTGCCACTTTATAAAGAAGAGTTCGTTGTAGTTGTGCCTAATAATCATCCGTGGGCCACACGAAAAAATATTCATCCAAAAGAACTGAGCGATGAAAAAGTACTACTTTTAAACAGCGGGCATTGTTTTAGTTTACAAGTGGTAGAGTCCTGCCCGGATTTGTCAAAAAAAGGTGAGGTGCTGCAAGGCAATTCACTCGAAACTATTCGCAATATGGTGGCATCAAATTTAGGGATTACGGTATTACCAAAAAGTGCGACATCAGATCGTTATCAAAATCATTTAATAAAAGTGATTCCATTTATTAAACCGGTTCCTTCAAGGACAGTCGCTATGGCTTACAGGAAGAGTTTCGTGCGAATGAATGCAATAGAGACCATTGCAGAAGCGATACGATTAATTAAAACAGAAACGTTTGAAATGATATAAGAAGCGTTAAGTTTATATAACGCTTCTTAATATGGATAACCGATTAACGAGCTGCGCGTCTTCTTTTTGGAGCCGCTTTACGTTTAGTAGCTGGTTTTTTTGCAGCAGCTTTACGAGCTGGTTTGCGTTTAGCAGCTGGTTTTCTTGCAGCAGTTGGTCGTGCAGGAGATTTCTTAGAACCTAGACCTAAAACAGATTTGATTGGGCATGAACCTAAAACACCAGTGCCTAATAATACAACACCAATAACTTCATCAACAATGCCATATTCAAATACAGAGTAACCACCAATTGCTTGGCCCAATAAAGCAGCACCAGCAGCGATTCGAACAACTCTTTCTAAACCTTTAACATTCGTCTTCATTTGCTATCCTTTTTATTAAGAGGAGTTTGCATCATAAACGAATTAAAAATTTTAGGAAATACTTTTTTTGCGGCCTGACATGAGAATCCAGCCTTCGCGTTCAATCGGTATATTTAAAATAAACCATGCACTATAAATTTCAGTCAGCATTTCAATTTGTTCTTTCAATATGCCAGATAACGCAATTTTCCCATGAGGTTTGCAAGCCTTGGCTATGATGGGTGCTAGGACAGATAACGCACTTGATAAGATGTTTGCTACAACAATATCAGCTTCGAAATTGATTGAAGATTCTGAATTATAAAATTGAATATTCACATGATTTTGTTTTGCATTTTGCGTGCTTGCAATAATAGCTTGAGGATCAATATCCACACCTACAACTTCTTTTGCACCACATTTTTTTGCTGCAATCGACAAAATACCGGAGCCGCATCCATAATCTAAAACGCGATCATTCTCACCTACTTCGTTGATGAGCCATTCTAAACATAAGTGTGTTGTAGGATGGCTTCCTGTGCCAAATGCTAATCCGGGATCCAGCATAATATTCATAACATCGGGGTCAGGTGAAGTATGCCAGCTTGGAACAATCCAAAGCTTATTTAGAATGCTAATAGGTTCAAATTGTGACTGAGTGAGTGCGACCCAATTTTGCTCTTCGATAGATTCGATTGTGTAATCAATCCGAGATAATCCCGTAATAGTTTTAAGCTCCCCAATGATGGTATCTATAGAGACTGAATCATCAAAAAGAGACTCAATGGTATTATTTTGCCAGATGGTGTTACTTGGCATATTGGGCTCACCAAAGAGCGCTTCTTCATTTTCACTATTAAGATAAGCATCTTCAATGGAAGATGAAAGCGCACCAAGATCAATTAAAGCATCGCTAATGATATGTGCGTATGATGCACTAGCTCGGATTTTAAGATTAACCCAAGCGGCCATTTATTTTTTTTGTATGCCGAGTTTTTTTTCTAAGTAATGAATACTAACGCCACCATTATTAAATGCTAGATCAGCCATAAGATCTTTGTGTAATGGAATATTTGTTTTGATGCCTTCTACTACCATTTCAGATAAAGCAACACGCATTCTCGCTATAGCTTGATTACGCGTATCACCATAAGTAATTAATTTACCAATCATGGAATCGTAATTAGAAGGAACGGTATAGCCTGCGTAAGTATGAGTATCAACGCGCACGCCAGGACCTCCGGGCATATGGAATGTAGTGACTTTGCCAGGCGAAGGCACAAAGCTGTAGGGATCCTCGGCATTAATTCGACATTCAATTGCATGGCCTTTAAAGACAACATCTTTTTGTTTAAAAGGTAATTTTTCACCAGCAGCAATTTTGATTTGTTGTTGAACAATATCAATGCCTGTTATGAATTCAGTGACTGGATGTTCAACTTGTAACCGTGTATTCATCTCAATGAAATAAAATTCATTGTTTTCATATAAGAATTCAAAAGTGCCGGCACCACGATAGTTAATTTTTCGACACGCTTCCGCACAGCGCTCACCAATTTTTTCACGAATTTTTTGTGATAACCCAGGTGCAGGGGCCTCTTCAATAATTTTTTGATGACGGCGCTGAAGTGAGCAATCTCTTTCTCCAAGATATACGGCATTGCCATGTTCATCAGAGAGAATTTGAAACTCAATATGACGTGGTTTTTCTAAAAACTTTTCCATATAGACCACTGGATTGCCAAATGCTGTTTGAGCTTCTTGTTTAGTCATATTGACCGAAGTAATTAAAGCAGCCTCGGTGTGCACGACGCGCATGCCTCTTCCTCCACCTCCGCCTGCGGCTTTAATAATGACGGGATAACCAATTTTTTTAGCAATCGCAATGATTTCTTTGGGCTCATCAGGAAGTGCGCCATCAGATCCAGGCACACAAGGGACCCCTGCTTCTTTCATGGTATTTTTTGCGCTGACTTTGTCGCCCATCAGGCGAATTGTCTCTGGACGCGGACCAATAAATACAAAGCCGCTTTGTTGAACGCGCTCAGCAAAGTCTGCATTCTCAGATAAAAATCCATAGCCAGGATGAATAGCTTTTGCATCAGTGACTTCTGCCGCACTAATTACAGCTGGAATATTTAAATAGCTTTGTGCGGATGGCGCTGGACCAATACACACAGACTCATCAGAGAGCTTGACGTATTTTGCATCTCGATCGGCTTCTGAGTGCACAGTGACTGTTTTAATACCAAGTTCACGACATGCACGCAATACTCTAAGCGCTATCTCGCCGCGATTGGCGATAAGAATTTTTTCAAACATAAAATAAGTTAGCCAATAATAAAGAGAGTTTCGCCGTATTCGACAGGCTGGCCATTTTCAACCAAGATTTTTTTAATTGTGCCTGTAGCATCTGCTTCAATTTCATTGAGTAATTTCATAGCCTCAATGATACAAAGCGTGTCGCCTTTAGTAACTTTAGAACCTACATCAACGAAAGCTTTTGCATCAGGAGAAGGCGAACGATAAAACGTGCCTACCATGGGTGAATTCACTGCATGGCCATCCACTTTTTCTGCATCAGGTTTAGTTTCTCCAGGGGCTGTGTCAGAAGGAGCCGATACTTGAGGCTGTTGGCTGAATTGTTGAGGTGCTTGAATATACTGCGTCATGGGCGCTGATTGATTCATAAGCTGTCGACTGATTTTTACTTTTTCTTCACCTTCGGTGAGTTCAAGTTCAGCAATGCCTGACTCTTCAACCAAATCGATTAATTTTTTAAGTTTGCGTAAATCCATAATGACCTCTTCTTAGAACTTTTAAGCGTTAATTGCAAAATTAAGGGCCGCTACATAACCTTCCGCACCTAAGCCGCTAATCACAGCAACCGCAATGTCAGAAAAATAGGAGTGATGCCTAAAAGGCTCCCTTGCATATACATTAGATAAATGAACTTCAATAAATGGTACTTTGACGGCAGAAAGTGCATCGCGCATGGCCACTGACGTGTGGGTGTAGGCGGCCGGATTGATAATGAGAAAATCAAACTTCTCTTTAGAAAGGGATTGTATTTTGTTTACCAAATCCGCTTCGCTATTACTTTGCATAGTTTCAAGCTGAATAGACTTAGCTGATGCTATGTTTTTTAAAGCTTGATTGATGTCTTCTAAGGTTTGATTGCCATAGTGTTGTGGCTCACGCTCGCCTAGAAGATTCAAGTTGGGCCCGTGCAGAACTAAGATTGATTTTGATGCCATGTCTCGCGTTTTTTCTTGAATCTATGAGTAACAATTTTGCCGAAATTAAGGTTTTTTGTCTACAAATTAGATGAAATTAAGAGAAATTAAAGACTTTTAGAAGGTTGCAATAATGGCTTGAGTATGGCATCCAATTGATCTTGATGAATGCGACCAGGGATTGTTTTTTGGATAATACCTTGAGGGCTAATGATTACAGTATAAGGCAAAATACCATCATGATTGCCTAAATTTTTGCTAAGAGCGACCCCTTTGTCCTCGTCTACGAAAATAGGATAAGTCACCTTTGTTTTTTTAAGGTAAGACTTCACAGCTTTTTCTTCGTCAATGGCAATCCCTACAACCACGACGTTTTTAGATTGATTATTGGTATAAAAATTTGATAGCTCCGGCATTTCTTCTCGGCAAGGCTCACACCAAGTTGCCCAAAAATTAAGCACAATGATTTTATTTTGAAATTGTTTAAGACTTTGAGGCTTGCCTTCAGGATTATTAATCGTTGACTCAAATAAGGCAGCAGTAGAGGTAATATTTTTTTCTGCTGACATTGAAAAAATACGAAAAATAGAAAAGCCCAAAAAAATAATAGCCAAAATATAGATCGCTAAATTCAGTGAGGATTTATTGATTTTCATGTTCTAGGCTTTTAAGGTGTTCGAGCATTTGTGATGCGTTCTTGTAGCCGACTATTCTAAAAGTGCGCTCTTCATTATGTTGTTTATCAAAAAATAGAATGGCAGGCGGCCCATAAAGATTGAAATGTTTTAATAATGCTTTATGTTCAGCTTTGTTCTGAGTCACGTCTACCTGAAGCAATGTATATGCTGCAAGATGCTCTTTAATTTTTGGATTGCTGAAAGTGAGTTTCTCATATTCCTTACATGAGACACACCAGTCAGCATAAAAATCAAGCATGACCATTTTGTTGTCGCGTTGATTTAGCTCTCGCGACAAATCTTCGAGACTTTGAATTTGTTTAAAAGGTAAAACAGATACGTGATTAGATTTTGTTGTATTAGAAATATTTTCATTGTCTGATAGATTTATTTTCTGGAGAGTGACGCCAAAAAGTAAAATAGCTGCCATAAGCGTTGCAAAAGCAAAAGCGTGCACTAATGAAATCACGCTATATTTAAATCGGCGATTCGCCATAAATAAATAAATAGAAAAGGATAGTAATAAAATACTGTAAGCAATTTGATCTATATTCTCAGGGAACAATGGACTCATAATAAAAAGACCCATAGCAATTAACATAAAACCAATAAATTCTTTCACAAGAATCATCCAATGGCCGCGTTTAGGCAGCCACTGGTCTGAGAAAATACCAATGAGAATAAGTGGCATGCTCATACCAATAGACAGGGTAAATAAAGCTAGACCACCTAAAATAAAATCACGCGATTGATTGATGTAAATGATGGCTCCTGCAAGCGGAGGGGCAATGCATGGACTCAAAACAAGAGATGAAATTGTGCCGATAATAAATACATTAAGATATTTGCCTCCTTCAACACGAAGAATTGAAGTGGCAATGAAATTTTCAATAAAATGCGGTAATTTGAGTGCATATAAATCAAACATGGAAAGCGCTAAAAGAATAAAAATAACACCTAGAACACCCATGAGCATCGGGCTTTGAATGCTTGTGGTAATTAAATTACCAGATAAGCCTGCAAAGATTCCTAATAATGTATAAGTAAAAGAGACCCCACCCACATAACTTAAAGATAGAAAAAAATCTTTTAATTGTGTTTGTTGGGAAGAGCGTTTATGTGAAGCAAAGATTATGCTCGACAAAATAGGAATCATCGGAAGTACGCAAGGCGTCAAGGAAAGCAATAGACCCCCGATAAAGAATCCTAATAAGATAAGACCGATATGTTGAGATTGCAATAAGAATTGCATCGTATCAACTTCAGAAGTAGAACTGAACGCATTTGAATTAACAGTTTGAATATTGTCAAATTTAAATTCTTTTTTAATTGGGGAGTAACACAAGCCTTTTTGGCTGCAGCCTTGATAACTAATGCTCACTTCTTTGGGTGGATGGCTTGCATCGAAGGGAATAGATGCATTTAAAGTGCCATGATAAATTTCAGTCTTCCCAAAATGTGTGTCTGTTTTAATTTCAGCTGCAGGTAAAAGTATCTGCCTTTGGGGGATATGATCAAATTCAACCTTTAGTTTGTCTCGATAAAGATAGTAGTCTTTGGCAATCAAGAATGCTGCTTCAATGGATTGCGTATTTTTATTTATTGTTAATTGAAATGCGGCATCAGGCTGTAAAAAATCATTTTTCTCTTTTATAAATAAAGATTCGTTAGCAATTGCGCCGTTTATAAATAAGCTTATAAAAAATAAACTTAATAAAATTGTTATTTTTTTTGCGAAATTAAACATAGGGCTAAACATCAATTACGGCCTTTAATAAAGAGAAGTTAGTTGGAGTTATGTCATCAAAAATCGTTCCTTAAGTATGATTAACACTAACCCCTTAAGCACAACGATGATTTATTACATATAATTCTAACTAAAATCATAGAATAACCTAATGCGATTACTTTTTACTATTCTTTTGTTAGCCTTCCCAGTGATAGAAATATGGGGCATTTTTAAACTAAGTGCTCTTTATGGATGGTGGTTTTTTCTTTACATGGTTTTAGTCACCTACTTTGGTTGGCGATTAATTAAAGAAGAAAAACAACTGGTCTTTTCGAAACTGATGGGTGCTATGGGCCAGGGCGGCAATCCGATTAAAGCGATGCTTGGAAGTGCACGTAATTTATTTGCTGGCATCTTATTTATTATTCCAGGCGTTATGACGGATTTTTTTGCAGTCATATTATTACTTATTCCTATTAAAGATAGCCCCACTCAAAATATTAACCCAACGGAAGAGGACGTGATCGAGGGCGAGTATCGCCGCGATGACGAACTTTTAAAATAATGAGTTACACGATTACACTTTTGCCAAGCGGCCATACCTTTCAAGCCAAAAGTAGCCAAACCATTGTAGAAGCTGCAATTGATGCCGGCGTGCATTTGCCTTATGGTTGTCGAAATGGAGCATGCGGTGCATGCAAAGGTAAAGTCGTTGCGGGCAAAGTACATTTAGAAGATTATCAATCATCAGTTATTTCAGAAGATGAAATTAAAAATGGCATGACATTATTTTGCAGAGCGATCGCTTTAGAAAATTTAACCATCGAAATAAAGGAATTAGCGATTACTAATAATATTAGACCTAAAATTTTTCCAGTACGCGTTGAATCATTAGAAGCACTTACACATGATGTGATGCTTATGAAGTTAAAGCTACCGAGTACAGACAAACTTCAATTTGTGGCGGGCCAATATTTAGAATTTTTACTTAAAGATGGGAAAAGACGCGCTTTTTCTATTGCTAGCCCTTCTTATGAACCCTCTTTGCTTGAAATTCACCTAAGACTGATCCCAGGCGGTGAATTTACAGAATATGTATTTAAAGAAATGAAAGAAAAATCTATTCTTCGTGTAGAAGGACCTTTCGGGAATTTCTTTTTACGGGACGACTCAAAAAAGCCTATTATTTTTGTGGCTGGTGGAACAGGATTTGCGCCTATTAAGGGCATGATTGAAGAGGCTATTCAGAAAAATATGACGCGGCCCATTAGGCTTTATCGAGGCGCTCGCGTATTAGAGGATTTATATATGGATGGGTTATGCAAAAAATGGGCAAATGAATTTAAGCATATTGAATATATCCCTGTATTGTCAGAATCGCTGAAAGAAGAGGCATGGCGAGGCAGAACAGGTTTAGTGCATGAAGCCGTCTTAGAAGATTTTGTAAATTTGAATGATTATCAATTGTATTGTTGTGGCGCCCCTCAAATGGTGGAAGTGGCTCACAAAGCATTTATTGCGCAAGGCTTATCCGAAGATGAATTTTATTCAGACGCTTTTACATTTGCAGCCCCCATAAAAAAATAAATAGAGCAGGCATAAAAAAAGGCGCTATAAGCGCCTTTTTCTTTGATACAGAAGCTAATTACTTAGCAGCTGGAGCTTTAACATCAGCAGCTGGTTTAGCAGCTGGAGCAGCTTTAGCAGCTGGTTTAGCAGCTGGTTTAGCAGCTGGAGCTTTAGCATCAGCAGCTGGAGCAGCGTCAGCAGCAAAAGCATTTAATGAAAGTGCGAATAAACCTGCAACTAATGAAGCGAATAACTTAGACATGTAATTTCCTTAAATATTAAATTAAATAAAATATGTATCAAACTGTAACAATAGTGACACACATCAACCGCATATAAAGCACGATTTGCGCGCATTATACATGAGCCATAATTTTTATCTACAAAAATACGACTTATTGCTAATGACTTAAACTTTTTTTAAAAGTTCAACAATGTTGATATCCAAAAAAAGAAATTTTTTAAATTGAAACGACTTTGAAGTATTGCTTAAAGTTAGTGATCGATCGTTTCTAAAAGTTTTTTCATCATAGATTGATCGGAGGGCTCGTCAGATGAAAAAGTCATAAAAGACTCCCGCTCAAGCACATTCACCATTCTTGGATGATTCACAATAAAAAGTATATCCTTTAAAAAATCCATATTTTTTTGTCGACTTAAACGGACAAATTCTTTGCATGCTTCTGAACTTGTAATAAGAATTGCTGAAATATGTATTTTCTCTGAGAACGCTTTAAGAAGATCTAAATTTGTTTGTGGAAAAGTACGCGCATAGCATTCAGCATATGTAACTTCAGCGCCACGCGCCCTTAAAGTTTCGGCAAGCGTCTCTCTCCCGCCTTCACCTCTAAAAATGACAATTTTTTTATTTTGAATATCATTCATTGCTGCTGTAGCGAGCAAACCTTCACTATCAAAATTCTCCTCTGGTATAAGAACATCCTGCACATCAAATAACTTTAATGCTTTTTGAGTGGATGGACCAATAGCTGCGAATTTAATAGATTCCGGGAGTGTATGAAAGGCTTGTTTGACTGCTGGCATACCAAATTGCACCGCATTTGAACTAATAAAAATAGCCCAATCATAATCTTCTAATTTTAAAACGGTATGCTGAAATGTTTCATTTTGACTTTTCGATTGAATCTCGAGCAATGGAAATTCAATTGGATGTCCTTGATGTTCATTGACTAAAGACTTAATTTCAGAAGTCTGGTGAGACGGCCTTGTAATGACAATACCTGTTTGATGCAGCTCTTTTTTACTCATAAAATAAGACTCGCTAAAATTTTGTCCGCACCTTGATCAAGCAGTTGTTTAGCAAGTTTTTCACCAAGCTTCTCAGCATCTTCAACAGACCCTTCAATATTATCTTTAATCATTGCTTTGCCATCAACAGATGCCACGAAACCTTGAAGCTTGAGAGTTTTGTTTTCAATCACTGCATGAGCGCCAAGAGGAACGTTGCAACTTCCCCCAAGTGTTCGACTCATGGCTCTTTCAGCCAATACACAATAAGCTGAATTAAGATGGTGCAGAGGCTTTAATAGCTGAATAAGATCAGTACGTTCTTTTAATATTTCGATCGCAAGAGCCCCTTGACCGACAGCAGGAATCGAATTTTCAGGAGACATATATTGCCTAATGCGGTGCTTTAACTTGAGCCGAATGAGTCCAGCTGCAGCCAATATGATGCCTTGATATTGTTTTTTGTCGAGCTTTCTTAAGCGAGTTTGTAAATTGCCACGTAATGGCTCAATAACAAGATCTGGAAATCGACGTTGTAATTGACTTTGTCGGCGAAGACTTGAAGTGCCTACAATACTGCCAGCTGGCAACATTTCAAGTGCACCAAAATCGTTTGAAATAAAAGCATCTCGCGCATCTTCTCTCTTACCAATAGCCGCAATCATAAATTCTTCACCCAAATGCATAGGCAGGTCTTTAAGGGAGTGCACAGCAATATCAGCTTCTTTATTTTGAAGAGCCACTTCTAATTCTTTAATAAAGAGACCTTTGCCGCCAATTTTGGAGAGCGATTTATTAAGTGTTTTATCGCCTTGGGTTGTCATACCAAGAATAGTGACTTCTAATCTTGGATATAAAGATACAAGTTCCGATTTGATGTATTCGGCTTGCCATATCGCAAGCTCACTTTCGCGTGTTGCGATGGTTATATGTGTAGGCTGGGTCATAGTTGAATTTAAAACGAATGCACTATTTTATCATAAGCTAAGCCATTGAAAATTTAGAAAATCATAAGCTTTAGCATATACTTTCATTTATGGCTAAAAAAGATACCAAAAAAGCGAATTGGTCAGGCAGATTTAACGAGCCTGTGACGGAACTCGTCAAGAGATTTACAGCTTCAATAGGATTTGACCAAAAATTAGGCCCTTTCGACATTGAAGGCTCTTTGGCGCATGCAGAAATGTTGGCCGCACAGAAAATCATCACACAAAAAGATTTAAAAGCGATTCAAACTGGATTGAAAAGTATTCAAAAAGAAATTTTAGCGGGCACTTTTAAGTGGTCAATAGATTTAGAAGATGTACATTTAAATATTGAAAAAAGACTAACCGATAAAATTGGCGAAGCAGGTAAAAAGTTACATACAGGCAGATCAAGAAACGACCAGGTCGCAACGGATTTGAGATTATGGTTAAGAGCAACAATAGATGAAACCATGCAAAAAATAAAAACGTTGCAACTATCTGTTGTGCAATTAGCAGACAAACATCAAAAAACGATTATGCCTGGATTCACTCATCTTCAAGTGGCACAACCCGTAACCTTTGGCCATCACCTGATGGCTTATTATGAAATGTTGCAAAGAGATCTTGGTCGATTCGAAGATGCTAGAAAAAGAATGAATCAATTACCTTTGGGCGCAGCAGCACTTGCAGGTACGAGCTATCCTATTGACAGAAATAAGGTTGCTAAAAAACTTAAATTTGATGGTGTGTGTGAGAATTCTTTAGATGCAGTCTCTGATAGAGACTTTGCCATTGAATTTACCTTTGCAGCATCGTTACTCATGACCCATTTATCAAGATTTTCAGAAGAGCTCATCATGTGGTCGAGTCCTATGTTTGGATTTGTAGAAATTGCTGACAGATTTTGTACTGGCTCATCGATCATGCCGCAAAAGAAAAATCCCGATGTGCCTGAATTAGTAAGAGGCAAAACAGGCAGAGTAACAGGCCACTTAATGGGACTTCTCATGCTCATGAAAGCGCAGCCACTTGCCTACAATAAAGATAATCAAGAAGATAAAGAGCCGCTGTTTGATACGGCGAACACAATTTTAGCTGTGCTCACTATATATGCCGATATGCTTAAAGGTATAACGGTCAATGTGAAAAATATGAGAGAAGCTACATTAAAAGGCTACGCAACCGCAACGGACTTAGCAGATTATCTCGTATTGAAAGGCGTAGCATTTAGAGACGCACACGAAATTGTTGCAAAAGCAGTGAATGCCGCCATTAAAAAGAAATGTGATTTATCAGAACTTAAAATAGACGAGCTCAAAAAATTTAGCAAAGTGATATCGAGTGATGTTTATAGTCATCTGACTTTAGAAGGCTCAATCAAATCTAGAAATCACATTGGCGGGACATCGTTTGATCAAGTCAAAAAATCTATTGATAAAGCTAAAAAAGCATTAAAGAAATAAATTACGCTTTTGCTATGTGCGAATTCAAGATTCTATAAATTTTACTGAAGTGTTTATCTGTCAGCCAAGGGCTGTTTGAAATAATCATCGCGCGTGCCGCAAAATCTTTACCCGCCGGCAAATCTTTCTTTTCAAAATAAGGCTTTAAATAGCTGTAGTTTGAAATGCTTTCAATAAATAGTCTTCCCGCACCTAATGATTTAGGCCATAGATCCTGGATGATTTGATCTCGCATTTTTTCGCTGGGTATCAATAACACTATAAAGGGCCAAGTTTCATGTGCATGTTTTGAAGTAACCACTTTTAAATTTTTTATTTTTTCAAGCGCTTTCATCCTCGCGATCGCCTTTTTGCGATTGATACTCAGAAATGTATTTAACCGATCAAAGGCATTTGCACCGATTTGTTTTCGGTAATAACCCACACGATGTATAGGAAATTTAAAACTACAATCATCCCCTACTGCTTTAATAAAATCATGTTTTTTTAGATGATGTCTGAGCTTTATACCAAAGACTATGCGAAGAAGACTTGGACGATAAAAAATATAATAAAAAAAGAGCTCAATAGCGCGCTTTAATTCCAACAAATAATTATTCGAAACCATAGCAGCACTTGTTTTTTGAATATGGCTAAATAATTTTTTATTTTTAGCCACAATGAGACCGCCAGCAAAAATACTTAAGCCTTTGCCAACGCCTAAGCTAAATACACCTATATCACCTAATAAACCTACAGATTGGTTTTTTATTCTAGCGCCAAGGGCTTGAGCAGCATCCTCAATGACATAAATGTTATTTCTTTTTGCTAGAGGCAATATTTTTTTAACGTCAGCAATTTTCCCAGCTAAATGTGTCGGAATAATCGCTAAGATATCGTCATTTAAAATAGATTCAAGTTTTTTTAAATTAAAATCAAAATGTTCTTTATTCGAATCACATACAACAGGCATCAGTCCGCAATGAATGATGGCGATAGGCACCCAAGGACATGTGTAGGCGCTGATGATAACTTTTTTCTTAGGACTTAAATTTTTAAGCGAAGTAAGTGCAACCACAAGCGCTGAAGTTGCTGAACACTCAATCTGTACATTATGAGTTCCAATAAATTGAGATAATTTTTCTTCTAGAGAATGGGCGCTTGGAAAAAAATCGCTGAGATGAAGAGGTAAGCCCGCAGTAGGGGGCACTTCATAATGAAAAAAGTTCATAGACTATTGAACCTGAGTTTGCCAACCACCACCCAATGATTTAAATAATTCAACACTTGCCATCAATCTTAATTGTCTTTTTTGAATATATGCAATTGAAGCATCATTGTAAACGCTTTGTGCATCAAGATATTCCAAGTAACTTGAATAACCAGCTTTATAACGATTAGATGCAATATCCATAGCTTTTTTGGCTGCATCTTGTGTCAGCTTCAAATCGTTTTCTTGTTCGGTATATTCTTTTAAAGAAACGAGTGCATTATTTACTTCTTTAAAAGCATTTTGTATAGAAGATTCATAGTAGCTAAGCGCTTCTTTTTGTTTAGCTGTGGCTTGATCTATTTTAGAGCGCACACGACCTGAATCAAAAATAGGCAATGACAGCCCTAAGCCACCGCCCCAAATATCTGAACCTGATTTATTTAAATTATTTAAAGCTGCACTTTGTGCTCCAAAATTGGCGGTGAGAGAAATAGTTGGAAAGAGTGCGGCTTTAGCTACACCAATATT
>CAIWQV010000135.1 GCA_903914945.1 uncultured Methylophilaceae bacterium | reverse complement strand
CGATTCAATGAACGCATCTATTTCAATATCTGGACTTACCCATAACTTTTCAAAAAGTTGTTTAGCACCATTATTTGAAATCGTGCCATCTTGAATGCGTTTTAAAAGTAAGCTCAGCACTTGAGGTTTAATCGGTGAATGTTCGATCGATAAATTATTTTCATTTAATTTAGAAAACAATTGACCTAAAATCCAGTTCGCAATTTGCTTAGGCTCTACACCTTCTTTTAGAGTTGCAAAGAAATAATCCGCTACATGCTTATCACTCGTAATACCTGAAGCATCGTACGATGACAATTGATAATCTTTTTCTAATCTTATTTTCATAAGATGCGGTAATTCGGTCATACTTTTTTTAATTTGACTGATTTTTTCATCAGAAATTTCTAAAGGCAAAAGATCAGGGTCTGGAAAATAACGATAATCGTTTGCTTCTTCTTTAGAGCGCATTGCTTTTGTTTCGCCTGTTTCAGGATTGAAGAGCACAGTCGCTTGTTGAATGGTTTTACCTTCTTCTAACATCTCAATTTGCCATTGCGTTTCATAATGAATAGCTTGCTCAATAAACTTAAATGAATTTAGATTTTTAATTTCGCGACGTGTACCTAATTTATCTGTGCCTTTAGGTTTGATTGAAACATTGATGTCACACCTAAAACTTCCTTCTTGCATATTGCCATCACAGATACCAATCCATTGCACAAGCTCATGTAATTTTTTTGCATACGCAACCGCTTCTGCAGCCGAAGTCATGTCCGGCTCAGACACAATTTCTAAAAGTGGTGTGCCTGCGCGGTTAAGATCAATTCCTGTGCCATGTTCAACGACACCATGTGATGACTTACCAGCGTCTTCTTCTAAGTGGGCTCGTGTAATGCGCACTGTCTTTTTAATATCACCTACTTCGATCTCGAGCAACCCTTTACCGACCACGGGTAATTCATATTGACTAATTTGATAGCCTTTAGGTAAGTCAGGATAAAAATAATTTTTACGAGCAAAAATAGATCGTGGGGCTATCTCAGCATTAGTTGCTAATCCAAATTTAATAGCACATTGCACGGCTTCATAATTTAAAACGGGGAGCGTGCCTGGAAGCGCAATCGATAATACACATGCCTGTGTATTTGGCTCTGCGCCAAATGCGGTGGATGCGCCTGAAAAAATTTTAGTTTTGGTTTGAAGTTGCACATGCGTTTCAATGCCAATCACGACATCCCAATTCATGAAATCGCTCCTTCAGGAATGGCTTTGTGCCAATCCGTTGCTTTTTGGAATTCATGTGCCACATTCAGCATGCGTGCTTCATCAAAATAATTACCAATGATTTGTAAGCCTACGGGAAGTTTATTCACAAACCCTGCTGGAATACTCATACCTGGCAAGCCTGCAAGATTAGTTGCAATCGTATAAATGTCTTGCAGATACATCGTCACTGGATCATCAATTTTTTCGTTTGCTTTAAAGGCGGTCGATGGCGCGGTAGGTCCCATGATCACGTCACATGATTGGAAAGCTTTTTTAAAATCTTCAGAAATGAGATGGCGTATTTGCTGTGCTTTTAAATAATAGGCATCGTAATAACCTGCGCTTAATACATAAGTTCCAATTAAAATACGACGCTTCACTTCTTCGCCGAATCCCTCCTGGCGAGTCTTGCAATACATATCCATAAGATCATCATATTGGCTTGTGCGATGACCGAAACGCACGCCATCGTATCGCGATAAATTGCTAGAAGCTTCAGCGGGCGCTAAAACATAATAAACAGGAATCGACAAATTGGTATTAGGTAAGCTTATATCCACAATTGTGGCACCTAATTTTTTATATTGCTCAATTGAGGCTTCGATCACTTTTGCAACATCGCCATCTAAGCCTTCTGCAAAATACTCTTTAGGTAACCCAATTTTTAAGCCTTCGATCGGCTGGTCAATATTTTTTGTGTAATCTTCTTTTTTGTGATCAATCGATGTGGAGTCTTTTTCGTCAAAGCCTGCCATCACATTCATCATCATGGCGCAGTCTTCTGATGATTTCGCCATAGGCCCTGCTTGGTCTAAGCTTGATGCAAATGCAATCATGCCGTAGCGGGAAACTAAGCCATAAGTTGGTTTTAACCCTGTGAGTCCACATAAAGAAGCAGGCTGTCTAATGGAGCCTCCTGTATCAGTGGCTGTAGCTCCAGGGCACATACGAGCCGCAATCGCTGCGGCACTGCCACCTGAACTTCCACCTGGAACGCGGCTAAGATCCCAAGGGTTTTTAACGGGCCCAAAATAAGACGTTTCATTCGATGAGCCCATCGCAAATTCATCCATATTGGTTTTACCTAAATTGACAGCCCCGGCTTCATTAAATTTTTTAACGACTGTCGCATCGTATGGCGCCACAAAATTATGGAGCATCTTAGAGCCGCAAGTAGTGAGCCAGTCTTCTGCACAAAAAATATCTTTTTGCGCAATAGGGATACCTGTGAATACATCCCCTTCACCGCCTTGAATTCTCTGGTCTGCAAGCTTAGCCTGGGCTAAGGAACGACTTTCATCTACGGTAATAAAGGCATTAATCTCGGGATTTTTTTTCTTAATGTGCTGAAGATAGTCGGTTGTAATTTCAACGCTAGACGCTTTCTTCTCTCTCAAAAGACTTGAGATTTCCTTGATGCTCCAGTCTTTCATGATTACTCAATCACCTGAGGCACAATATATAAGCCGCCACTGACTTCTGGCGCAATTTTTTGTAATTTTTCTCTTTGATTTGTTTCTGTGACGACATCATCACGAAGTCTTTGTGAGACAGATTGGGCATGTGACATGGGGGAAATATTACTAGTATCCACCTTTCTCATGTCTTCAATCAGATTTAATATGCCTGATAATTTCTTAAGCGTTGCATCTGCTTCTTCTTCAGTAATTTTAATACGTGCCAAATGGGCAATTTTTTTGATTTCGTCATGCGTAATCGACATACTAAACCGGGCGAGTCGCCCGGGGGCGATCCGTATGGACGGGGGGCGATGAATCCACACGGGCCTCGCGGCTCTTCGACGCTGCGAACCACGGGCCGCAAGGCCTAGATCTAGATCGCCCGCCGGCTCAATGCCGCGCAGGGATTTGGAACAGCGCCATCACATCGGCTGCCATGTCGCGGGTCGTCTGCACCGCCGCCAATGCCTGCGCGCGACTGAGCCCAGTGACTTCCCACGCGACAGCGGCAATCTCCGGCGCGTCCTCGAACTCATCGGTCTCAAGCTCGGCAAGCACGGCTACGCTGTTGCCCATGTGCACGAGGGCGACGTCGAGCGGATAGGCCTGCGCACGCGCCGGATCGTGATGGAACTCGATGCATTCGACGAGGTTCGTCGGCAGTTGCCAACGACGGGCGAGCGCTCCCCCAACCACGGCATGATCAAAGCCGAGCAGTTCACGCTCACATAGATAGAGGTCGGGCTCGTTCGGCAGGTCAATGGTCATCAGCAGCGCCTGCTTGCTCTGCTCCGGAAGTTTATTAAACAGCACGAGCTGACCGATGTCGTGCAGCAACCCGGCCACAAAGCTGGAATCAGGCCGCCCGTGGGTG
>CAIWQV010000134.1 GCA_903914945.1 uncultured Methylophilaceae bacterium | reverse complement strand
TGCTTACGGGATTCCATGGTTTTCATGTAACAATGGGAACTGTTATGTTAGCAGTGATTCTATTCAGGTCACTTAAAGGGCATTTTACAAAAAATGATCACTTTGCTTTTGAAGCTGTCGCATGGTATTGGCACTTTGTCGATGTAGTTTGGTTAGGACTATTTATATTTGTGTATTGGCTTTAAGCTAGAAGATTAAAAAAGCGCTATTTTTATAGCGCTTTTTTATTTTATACACCATGAGGGCGAATCAGGCCAGAATAGAATCCGTAAAAAAGCAAGAAGAATAAGAGAAGAGAAAGGCCAACTCTAAAAGAAAGTGAAGTTACCATTCTGTTAGAATTCTTTTTTTTATCTTTGATTAGAAAAAAAAGCCCTCCTGAAAGAGATAATAAGATAAAGAATAGAATTGCTATTACAAGAATCTTAAATAAAAATTCACTACTCATAAAATAACCCTGCCTTAATTATAATTTTGAAAATTTCAATATATAACATTAGTTTTAATTATAAATTATTACCTAGCCTGGTATTTATTATATTTTTTACTCTTTTTATTAAATTAGGGTTTTGGCAGTTGGATCGTGCGGATCAAAAAAAGATAATTAATATGGCATTTGTCGAAAGACAAAATCAGCCTGCAATTCCATTAAATAAAGAAACTATCCAAATGCCATTAAAGGACATTATTTGGCATCACGTTACTATAAGTGGGGAGTTTTTAAATGATAAAAATATTATTCTAGATAATCAAGTTGTTCGAGAAAAAGCAGGTTTTCTAATTTATACCCCTTTTAAGATTTTAGATTCTAATGGAATTATCTTAGTTAATAGGGGCTGGTATCCTCTATCCAATTCTAGAAATGATGCTCCAAATATTCCTCCTATTAAAGGCGTGCAAGCAATTGAAGGTGAAATTAATCAAATGCCCTCTTCTGGCATTGCACTGGGAAAAGTTGTAACTGAAAAATTAGATGAATCGTCTTTCAGGCTTCAGAAGATGGATTATGAAGTTTTATGTTCTTTAATAGGTAAAGATTTAATGGGATATGTAGTTAAACTAAAAAAACCGATTTTTGATAAGACTTATATTACAGATGAGGGTATACCGGTCCCAGACAGCGATAAAAATTATGGTTATGCATTTCAGTGGTTTGCGATGGCATTTACTCTTTTCATTATCTTTATAAGATTAGGGGTAAAAAAGAAATGACGTTAAGTAATACTCTTAAGTCACGATTAAAACTAATTGGCATTGTATTGCTATTTGTTATGCCAGTAATTTATGCGTGGTATTTAGTTTTTTTTACAAATTTCAAAATGCATTCAAAGGGAGTTGAGCATGGACTTTTAATTAGTCCAATTATTCAGGTTGGCGATTTTGAATTGGCTGAGCCGATAAGCCATGAAATATATCAATTAATTGGCAAATGGACATTAGTTTCTTTCGTTGAAAATAAATGTGAAAAGGCGTGTGAATTCCAATTATATTCATTAAGACAAATTTGGCTTGCACTAGGTAAAGATGGCAATAAAATTCAAAGACTAGCTATAGTTAAAAATAATAATTTAATTTCATCTGAACAGATGAAATTGAGCCAAGGTCAGCTTTTATTGAAAGATGATAAAGATTCAAAAGACAGACTAAATAGTCGGTTTAAATCTTATTCAGGCTTTGAGAGCGAATCTATTTATTTAATAGATCCTTACGGTAATTTGATGATGCAGTATAAAAAAGGGACAAATCCATCTGGAATAATTAAAGATCTAGAACGTTTAATAAGAATATCAAAATAATTACGAATCAAGATGCTTTTTCAAAAGAGCATTTAATTTATTGAAATCTAATTCCCCTATTACCTTATCAATAATTTTTCCATTTTTATCGATAAGTATTGAAGTTGGTGTAAGGCGAATGTTTTCAAATGATCGTGCAATTTGACCATCAACGTCTAGCACAACAGGAAAAGGGATTTTATTCTTTTGAGTGAAATTTAAGACCTGATTTGGCGGGTCATAACTCATAGATATAGCGATAATTTCTAAACCTTGCCCTCTGAATTGATTGTAGGTATCAACTAGACTTGGCATTTCTTTGATACAGCCTGGACAGTCTGTTGCCCAAAAGTTGATGATTGTGAAATTGTTTTTAACTTGATAAAGCTTGAAAGCTTGACCAGTAATCGAAGTAACCCTAATTTCAGGAACTTTTTTATTTGTAGTTAATGACAAAAAAAATAAGACTAAAAAAGCTAACAAAACGATTAACAGCCAGAGAGATTTTTTTGCCATAATTGAGTGAATGTTATAATTCTTTCATAGTAATGGAATTATTTCTCATGAGTCTAATCGATATTAATATAAATTTATAGAAATTTAATTATGAATCTTTTTAAAAAAATTACTTTATTTGCAACAATTATGGCTTTTTGTTTAATTGTTTTAGGCGCATACGTAAGGTTATCAGATGCTGGTTTAGGTTGCCCAGATTGGCCAGGATGTTTTGGAACGCTAACCGTTCCAGAAAGCCAACTGGCTATTGAAAAAGCTCAACATACTTTCCCAGATCAAGCTATAGAAAATGGCAAAGCATGGAAGGAAATGGTTCATAGATATGTGGCAGGCCTATTGGGACTTTTAATTTTATCAATCGGGTATTTAGCCTATAGAAATAAAAAATCACTTAAAGTGAGCATCCTTGTACCTTATAGCCTTCTGGGGATTGTATTTTTTCAAGCTATGTTAGGAATGCTTACAGTTACACTCTTACTAAAGCCTATTATTGTTAGCACTCATTTAATAGGTGGTATGGCAACTTTAGCTATACTTACATATCTAAGTTACGAATATTTCAACGAAAATTCAAAATTAGTTCTAAAGAAAAACATAATTTTTTATATGGCAAGGTTTGGCCTTATTCTGATTTTTATGCAAATATTTTTAGGTGGCTGGACCAGCACTAATTATGCCGGCCTCGCTTGTACAGATTTTCCGACCTGCCATGGCCAATGGGTTCCTGATATGGACTTTAAGAATGCGTTTAATATTTTTAGAAATTTAGGCCAAACTTCTGAAGGAGCTCCAATCAGTCTTAACGCTCTCCAAGCAATTCAGTGGATACATAGAATAGGCGCTATAACTGTAGTTATTTATTTTGGCTATTTATCATATGTCTTAATGAAATATAAACAATTGAGATTTGAGGCAATACTGTTATTAACTATATTAGCGGCCCAATTTATTATAGGGATTGCAAATTTAACTCTTCATCTCCCAATGGTATTAGCTGTTAGCCATAATCTAACAGCAGCTTTATTGGTCGTTATAATAACAATAATAAATACAAAAATTAAAAAACAGTATGCTTAGCTTTCTTAAAAAAAATACTTTTAAGCTTAAGGTTGATTTAAAGAATTTTTCAGTTCTTTGTAAGTTGCGAGTTAATTCCCTTATTGTTTTTACTGCTGTGATTGGAATGTTTTTATCCACTCCCGGTATGGTGCCATTTAATCTATTGCTAAGCTCTATTCTGGGTATTGGTTTTGTCTCGTGTGCAGCAGCAGCTTTTAATTGCTTAATTGAACAAAAAATAGATGCGGTGATGGCAAGAACAAAAGGAAGGCCTATAGGAACAGGGCAATTGTCATCCGAACAGACTGCAGTTTATGCAAGTATTTTGGGAGGTGTTGGATTATTCATTCTTTATTATTATGTGAATCCCCTAACAATGTGGCTTACCCTTGCAACTTTTTTCTCTTACTCCGTTATATATACAATTTTTCTTAAGCCTGCTACGCCAATGAATATTGTTATTGGTGGTGCTTCTGGAGCCATGCCTCCGATTTTAGGGTGGGCAGCGGTTAATAATACCGTTGGACCGGAAGCGCTAATATTATTTTTAATTATTTTTTGTTGGACGCCACCTCATTTTTGGGCATTAGCGCTTTATCGGAGAAATGATTATGCAAAAGTAGGTATGCCAATGTTGCCTGTGACACACGGAGAGTCTTTTACATTGTTGCATATTGTTCTATATACAATCATTTTGATTATTGTGACTATGGCGCCATTTAGCCTTGGTATGACCGGCCTTATTTATTTAGTTTGCGCCACTATTCTTAATGCTTTTTTCTTATACTATGTAATTATGTTATATAAAAACTACTCAGATAAGTTGTCCATGAAAACATTTAGATATTCAATTATTTATTTAAGTCTAATTTTTTCTGCGATGTTAGTTGACCATTATTTTAAATTTACTCTTTATTAAGATTACAAAAGGACAGTTAAATGAATTTAGAAAAAGAACAAAATGCGTTATTTGAATTAATAGTAATTATTGTTGGGGCAATTTTAGGGGGAATTTTATTCATTTCATTCGTAACCTATGATTTTAAGAGTGACACGAGCTCTAATGCTATGGTTGAAAGTAAAATTAAAGAAAATATTCAGCCAGTAGCAAAGGTAGAGTTGGCTCAGGCAGTTTCAGAAGGCTCAGCTTCAGGTGGAAAATCAGGAGAAGAAGTCTACAAAGCTGTTTGTTTAATGTGCCATCAAGCAGGCATGTTAAATGCTCCAAAATTTGGCGACACTCAAGCATGGGCCCCAAGAATAGCTCAAGGCTATGAGGTACTGGTTCAGCATGCTATTAAAGGAATTCGCTCTATGCCAGCAAAAGGGGGTAATGCTTCATTATCTGATAATGAAGTTGCAAGTGCAGTTTTATATATGAGCAATTCTTCAGGCGCTAACTTTAAAAAATAATTATTCATGGCGATTTATGTAATTGGCGATATTCAAGGTTGTTATAACTCTTTTTTAGCTTTATTGAAAAAAATTAAATTTAAGCGAGGTAGAGATAAACTCTGGCTTGTAGGAGATTTAATTAATCGCGGTAACGGATCATTGCAAGTATTAAGATGGTGCTACAAGAATAAATCATCTGTGACAGCTGTTCTAGGAAATCATGATCTTCATGCGCTAGCTATTAAATATAAAGTTATTGAGCCTGACGATGAAGATACTTTATCGCGCCTGCTTAAAGCTAAGGATTCAGACGTACTTTTTAAATGGCTAAAGTCACTCCCCTTGGTTCATTTCGAAAAAAAACATTTAATGGTTCATGCGGGCTTATTACCCCAGTGGACGGTTAAGGACGCTCTTAAGTATTCAAAAGAAGTAAGTATTCAGCTTCGCAGTAAAAAATACGTAGAATTTTTATCTCTCATGTATGGAAACAAACCAGATAAGTGGTCAAGTTCATTAAGTAAAAATGATAAAGCTAGAATCATTATCAATGCGACAACGCGATTAAGGGCTCTATCCTCAACGGGAGCAATTGATTTTACATACAAAGGCGAACTAAAAAATATGCCTAAGAAATTAAAACCATGGTTTGATTTCCCAAAAAGAAGAACTAAAGATACAACGATATTTTTTGGTCATTGGTCTGCTTTAGATTTACTCGCAAGAGGGGACATTTTTGCAATTGATACAGGATGTGTTTGGGGAAGGTCCTTAACAGCTATTAGGCTTGAAGATAAATCCATGTTCTCTGTTAAAACCAATGCAAAAGATATTTAGTTAATTGTTCTCTTGTATTAATTTTCTTGTATAAAGTGTTTCAATATCATCTCGGGTAGGGCTGTGATTTTGCCCACCCTGGCTTCGAATCTTAATAGCGCCCATGACAGATGCTAATCGACCAATTGATTGCCAATCCCATTTTTTTGCAATTCCATATAGCAGACCTGCGCGATAGGCGTCACCACATCCTGTAGGATCAATAGGGTCTTCAACTTTAACAGGATCAATCTTATATGTTTTATTGTCAGCATAAATCATTGAACCTTTTGCCCCCAAAGTCACAATTAAAGCTTCCACTTTTTTGGAAATTTCTTCTGTAGATAGGGAGGTTTTTTCAGACAAAAGTGTTGCTTCGTAATCATTGACAGCAATGTATGTAGCATCATCAATAAACTTTAAAAGTTCTTCGCGATTAAACATAGGCAAACCTTGCCCGGGATCAAACATAAAGGGAATATTAAGTGCTTTACATTCAGCAGCATGATTCATCATGCCTTCTTTGCCATCCGGGGCAATGATAGCCAAGCATATATTTTTAGCATCTTTAATTTTATTTTGATGTGACTCCACCATTGCACCTGGATGAAAAGCGGTAATTTGATTATCGCTAAGATCGGTTGTAATATAGGCCTGCGCGGTATAAAGGCTTTTAATTTCTTTGATATGTGAAGTATTGATAGTATTTTGATTGAGCCACTCAAAATAATTAGAGAAATCGTTTCCAACCGTTGCCATGATGACAGGATCTTCATTGAGCAATTTAAGGTTGTATGCAATATTTCCCGCAGTACCCCCAAATTCTTTTCTAAGTTCAGGAACGTAAAAGGCTACGCTTAGCTTGTGAATACTTTCAGGCAAGATATGATTTTTAAATTGGTCTTTAAATACCATAATGGTATCGAAAGCCATAGAGCCACAGATTAGTATACTCATACTGGTTTAAACTCAACCAGGTAAATGATAGCAATAAGGAGTAACACAGGCACTTCATTAAACCAGCGGAAATAGATATGGCTATGCTTATTTTTCTTATCTTTAAAATTTATAAGATGTTTAAAACAGAGATAGTGATAGATCACTAATAAAACAACAAGACACACTTTAATTTCTAGCCATTGATCCGTTGACTCATAAAAACTCCAAAGCCAGCCCCCAAATAGAACGGTTAAAAAAGCTCCAGGCGTCATAATTCCATAGAAAAGTTTACTTTCCATAACCTTGAATCTTTCATGGCTAATTTTATC
>CAIWQV010000133.1 GCA_903914945.1 uncultured Methylophilaceae bacterium | reverse complement strand
CCACTTTGAATTGTTTTAGCACCTATTTTATAAGACCAATTCACGACTTCGATCCATAAACGGAAATATAAAAACCAATCTTGAGGCGCATCATAATCTATTCCAATAAATTTATTGATCACATGACCTCTTAAATCAAAACATAACATAAAGGCTACAATTTCATGTGAGGATTGATGCCTTAAAATAATAAAGTGCGTTTCTTTTTCACGAGAAATGAATTCAAAGAATTCAGGTGTGAGTTCTTCGAATTTAGTTTTTCCTTTTAAATAGGTTCTTGAAAATAACCGATAAAGTTGATGGAGCGTTTGATTGTCTGGTAAATGGATGACACTCACATCGAGAGGCGCTGCCATAGCTGAAGAGAGTTTTTTATTAAGTTTTTGACGTCTTGATGATTTCAGTGAGGCGATGTAATCATTCGTATCTAACCCTTCAAGTGTTACAAGCGCTGAAGGGAAACTGATCAACGGAAATAAATCTTTAGTTTTAGAAATATTTGAAAGTGTTTTATAAAATGTTTCTGGAAAATCTTTCCATACCAACATAGGCGCATTATATTTCTTCGCCTGTTTCTCAGCAGCTTCTTGAATACATATAAAAATATCATCCTGTGTGACCACATTATTTTTTAAAACATTAGGATCAATTCCAATATGCCCCTCATCCGAACAAGCACTTCCTATAAAAAAAGTACGTTGATATAAAAAAGACGGAATAATTTTTCCGATTATTTTTACGATAGGCAGAATTAAGGGGGGCATCACAAGCTCAATCGGAACATCCATCACAAAAGCCGGAGCTATAGCAATAGGCTGCCCATTAAGGGAAATGAGACCATAGGTGAAGGTAAATTGTTTTTCAAGGTGAGAGCATTCAAGTGATCGATACCACCATTGGCCTTCGTAAGGAGCGGGAAAGCAATTGTCCCAAAGCGCTTGCGGTATTTGAGATTCAGAATTAAGCCATTCGAGAGTGAGCTGTTGTATCATTTATGAGAATTATACTTAAAACACTATGATACTAAGCCTATGAAGAGATTTTTATTTTTCTTAACGATACTTTTTTCTAGTAGTTCACTTCTTGCGGTCTATTCTGATTATTGCGTCTCCTGTGAGCGCGATTCACGTGGCCATATTAAAAGAAGTCTGGAAGCTAAAAAAGCCTTTAAAAGAATACAACCATGCCCATCAACAGCAAAGAGTTATGGCGCTTGCCCTGGTTATATTATTGATCACATTATTCCTTTGAAAAGAGGGGGAAAAGATGACCCTTCAAATATGCAGTGGCAAACTATCGAAGAATCAAAGGAAAAAGATAAATGGGAATAATTTTTTATATGAGACTTAATTTCAAGTAATATGATGCAGATTATGAAACGACAAATATTCTATATCGATTATCCGCAAGAGCATCAAGGCGATGCATTACATGCCTACCAATGTAAGTTCTGTAAAATAGACACCGTAAAAATTAATGGACTACTCGAAAATCATTTGCCAGATTGTATTTATAGGCTTGAAAAAGAAAAAACGATTACTGAGTAAGTCCTCGGCCTATTAAAGCCGCCCCAATCACACCCGCTGAATCGCCTAGTTTGTTTTTAACAATCGGTGTTGAAGGCACATCATTGAATATACGCGCATAAACCTCATCCACACCCTCTTTGTATAAACTTTGTTCATTGGAGAGTCCACCGCCCAAAACAACCATGTCAGGATCTAAGATATTAATAAGATTAGCCAGCGCTTGACCAAAGCGCGCATAAAAATCTTGCTTAATATTTTTTAGAGATTCATCTTTTAATGGCGTGTTAAAAAAATCAAAAGCTGAGATGATCTGACCCGTTTTATTTTTAATTCTTTTTTCTAAACCACCGCCTGAAATAAAACTTTCTACACATCCATTTGCACCGCAATAACAAGGATCGCCTTGTGGGTCAATGACCATATGACCCCATTCCCCTGCAATGTTTTGTGGACCTTGTCTAATTTTTCCATCAAATACAATTCCACCACCACAACCTGTGCCCATGATGACGCCAAAAACAGAAGGATATCCCTTGCCCGCGCCCATGAGTGCTTCTGCTATTGCAAAACAATTAGCATCATTTTCAATAATGATGTCATGTACTAATTTGTCTTCAAGAAGAGCTTGAAGCGGCAAACTATTTAAACAAAGTGTATTAGAGTTCTTAAGTAGATGTGTATTTTTTGAAATGGATCCAGGTGTCCCTAAGCCTAATGAGTGTGTTTTGTTTTGTATGCATATGACTGCTTTTCCATAGAGCGTTTGAATTTGATCGAAGATATGATCGCTACCCAGATGCGCTTCGGTCAATAATCTTTCTCGGAAAATAATTTTGTCGTGGCTGTCTAATACAGCAACTTCAATTTTTGTTCCACCTAAGTCAATACCAATATGATAGTTAGAGGCCATTTAATTATTTTGAAAGTGACGTCTGATATACCAGATGATAAAAATAATTGCGGCACCCGCAATCACATAATGAAACTCGTGAAAGTAAACTTTTAATGTGTCCCAATGTTCCCCGAATACCATACCTGTATAAGCGAGCGCCCAGCACCAGATAAATGAACCTACAAAGGTATAAATAATAAACTTAGTCATATTCATATGTGCGATACCTGCAGGTAGAGCTATGAAAGTTCTTACAGCAGGAAGAAGGCGACCTATAAAGATAATAATCTCACCATAGTTTTTAAACCAATCATCTGCCATCTTTAAATCTTTCGGAGAAATCAGAACGAAGCGACCATATTTTTCAGCTAGTTTTCTGCCGCCTGTTTTGCCAACATAGTAAGCCGGGATAGATCCCAATACACAGCCCAAAGCTCCCATGAATGCCACTATCCATAAAACCATCTCACCCTTGAAAACAAGGTAGCCCGCAAAAGGCATGATAATTTCAGAAGGTAATGGAATACAAGCTGACTCGATTGCCATAAGCAAGACAATGCCCCCATATCCCATGGTGGATATGACACTCATAATCCAAACTGCTAATAATCCAATCACTTTTTCTAACATCTTATATAGCCTAATCGAAGTTTATGTCGAATTCTATCTTATGTTACGTAAACCTTTAATGAATCAGCAAAACTTTACTATAATGAATTATTCAATCTTTAAATAACATATATGAAACAGACAATAGTTTTATTTTTATTTGCCTTGCTCTCAAGTTGCAGCATGATGACTTATACGAACCAAGGTAAGCTATCGAATACAAGTCAAACTTATATTATTAACTGTGCTTTTTGGGATGCTTGTTATGCCAAAGCAGAGAAGTTATGTCCAAATGGTTACAGTCTTGTCGATAAATCTGCCAACTTGCCTTACAGTCTAGAGGTTTCATGTAAGTAGCATTCTAGTTATTAAACCATCTTAGAATACATTTAATGAATAGTCACAACACAGATAAAGTAGGCTGGAAGTTTGAGCATAGCTATACAACCCTTCCGCAAGATTTCTTTGTTAAACAAGAGCCAATCAAAGTATCCAATCCCAAACTTATTTTATTGAATGAGCCTTTATTAGAATCTTTGGGCTTAAATAAAGAGGCTTTGAGTTATACGGCATGGGGTGATATTTTTTCTGGTAATCACATACCTTTAGAAGCGCATCCAATTGCTGAGGCTTATGCGGGACATCAGTTCGGCCACTTCGCTGAATTAGGTGACGGAAGGGCTGTTTTATTAGGCGAACAGATGGCCCCAGACGGCAAGCGTTTTGATATTCAATTTAAGGGATCCGGACAAACCCCCTATTCAAGGCGTGGTGACGGTCGTGCGGCACTCGGGCCGATGTTACGTGAATACATCATCAGCGAATACATGTATGCATTGAAAATTCCAACTACAAGAAGCTTGGCCGTGGTCACTACAGGTGAGAATGTTGTAAGAGATGAAATATTACCTGGAGCAATTCTCACGCGTGTAGCGCAAAGTCATATTCGTGTAGGGACTTTTCAATATGCTGCTTCGTTAAATGATATTCAGAAATTAAAAGCGCTCGCGGATTACACAATCAATCGTCATTATGTGGCGTGTAAAGAAAGTGATAATCCATACCTCGCATTTTTAAATGCAGTGATTGCCAAGCAAGCTTCACTCGTCGCCCAGTGGATGCATATAGGATTTATTCATGGCGTGATGAATACGGACAATATGTCGATCAGTGGTGAGACGATTGATTATGGTCCCTGTGCATTTATGGATCATTACCATCCCGAGACGGTATTTAGTTCAATCGATCGTCAAGGCCGCTATGCTTATGGTAATCAGCCGCCCATTGCTCAGTGGAACTTGGCTAGGTTCGCTGAAACCCTTCTTCCTCTCATAGATCAAGATCCTGATAAATCAATTGAGCTAGCATCGCAAGCAATCAATAATTTTTCTGATCAATTTAAGACATCATGGTTGCAAGGCATGCGAATAAAGATAGGTTTATTTCATGAGGAGCCAACTGATATTGATTTAATCAATGACTTATTAGCGGTCATGCAAAAAAATAAAGCTGACTATACGCTCACATTTAGGCACCTTGCATCGGATACCATTTCAAAAGAAGCTATTTTTAAAGACGCGTCAGTTCAAGCTTGGTATAAAAATTGGATGCATCGGATTCAAAGTCAAAAAGAAGGCGAAGAAGCATCAAGAGAGATGATGTTAAAACATAATCCAGCTGTCATTCCGCGAAATTATTTAGTGGAGAAAGCTTTGTCCATGGCGGTGATAGAGCAAGACTACAAGCTGTTAAACGATTTTATTGAAGCTCTCCTAAGTCCTTATGAGGAGT
>CAIWQV010000132.1 GCA_903914945.1 uncultured Methylophilaceae bacterium | reverse complement strand
GCACTGGCAAAACCAACAGAAATGTTGGCACTTCAGCAGCTGGTACATACTATGCGGAATTAAATGCAACCATTCCTGTTAGTGATTTGATCGGTGCTAAAGATGGCTTTACATCTGGTATTACAGGTATTGCTCACATTGCTCGCCAGGAATTCAATGGTAAAGCTAATGAATATATGAGCTATACAGATTACAAATTAGGTCTTCAAAAATCATTTGCGGGTGGCTCTTTAGATGGCGTTAATGTCGGTGGCTACTGGACTTATGCAAATGGTAAAGATAGTGGCTGGACTTATGATCGCGAAAACATAGGTGATAGCACAGGCACAGTATTTGTTTCAAAAGTATTTTAATAGCTAGACTGTTAAGACTAGGGCCTAAGGCCAAGGCCCTTTCTTGATTTTTTATAAACCTCAAGGGGAATTAACATGAAATTTGTAACAGCAATCATCAAGCCGTTTAAGCTAGATGAAGTTCGTGAAGCCCTCTCCTCCATTGGAGTTCAGGGAATCACAGTGACCGAAGTCAAAGGTTTTGGTCGTCAAAAAGGCCATACGGAACTTTATCGCGGCGCCGAATACGTCATCGACTTTTTACCTAAAGTAAAAATCGAAGCAGCAATCCCAAATAAATTACTCAAACGCGCAGTCGAAGCGATTCAAAAATCAGCACTCACCGGCAAAATTGGTGACGGCAAAATTTTTGTGATGGAACTCGAAGAAGTTTATCGCATACGAACTGGTGAAACTGGGGAGGACGCTCTTTAATCAGAGGATCAAATTATGAAAAAACTATTATCAACTTTCGCATTAATTAGCTTCTTGTGCCTAAACTTCTTAGGTATGACAAGTGCAAGCTTTGCTGATGAAGCAACTTCAGTCAAGGCTGCTGACGCTGTAACTTTGGTGGCAGATGCAACACCCGCTGAAAAACCTGCTGAAGCAAAAAAAGATGAGCCTCCTGCACCGGTTCCTAACAAAGGTGATACTTCATGGATGATCGTAGCAACACTTTTAGTGACGCTTATGACAATCCCTGGCTTAGCACTTTTCTACGGTGGCTTAGTTCGATCAAAAAATATGTTGTCTGTCTTAATGCAAACATTTGTGATCTTCTCGCTTTGTGGTGTGTTGTGGGCGATCTACGGTTACAGTGTGGCATTCTCGGGTGGCACAGATATTCAAGGCGGCATGTTCCATCAAGTCTTTGGTGGCTTAAGCAAAGTATTCTTAGGTGGTATTACGCCTGACTCTGTAGCGGCAACGTTTAGTAAGGGTGTAGTTATTCCTGAGTATATTTTCGTAGCGTTCCAATTAACTTTCGCTGCGATTACACCAGCATTGATCATTGGTGCGTTTGCAGAACGTATGAAATTTTCAGCGATTCTTCTCTTCATTGGACTTTGGTTCACATTTGCATACTTACCCATGGCACACATGGTGTGGTATTGGGATGGTCCAGATGCAATCACAAGTGCAAAAACACTTGAAACTGTATCAGCAAACGCTGGTTGGTTATGGGCGAAAGGTGCACTCGACTTTGCGGGTGGTACAGTCGTTCACATCAACGCAGGTATTGCAGCACTTGTAGCAGCTTTAGTATTAGGTAAGAGAATTGGTTACGGCAAAGAAGCAATGCCTCCACACAGCCTCACATTAACCATGGTAGGTGCATCATTACTATGGGTGGGTTGGTTTGGTTTCAATGCAGGTTCAAATCTTGAAGCAACAGGCTTAGCAGCATTAGCATTCGTAAACACGATGCTTGCAACGGCTGCTGCAACACTTTCATGGATGGCATTTGAATGGATCTTAAAATCAAAACCATCAATGTTAGGTGCAGCATCAGGTGCGGTAGCAGGTCTTGTAGCCATTACGCCAGCATGCGGATTCGTGGGCCCAATGGGTGCACTCATCATCGGTGCAGGTGTAGCGCCCCTATGTTTATTCTTTGTATCTAAAGTTAAAAGTGCATTCGGTTACGACGACACACTCGACGTATTCGGTGTACACGGTATCGGCGGTATCTTCGGTGCAATTATGACCGGTATATTCGTGAGCCCAGCTTTAGGTGGTACAGGCGTATATGACTATGTAGCAAATAAAGTAGCTGATTATGATATGCACGCTCAAGTAATCTCTCAACTTTGGGCTGTCGGCACTGCGATTGTAGTTTCTGCAGTTGTATCATATGTGGCTTTAAAGCTTATCGATTTAACAATCGGTCTTCGTGTGAAACCAGATGCTGAGCGTGAAGGCTTAGACATCGCTGAACACGGCGAACAGGCTTACCACAAATAAAATAACCTGAAAGTAGTGACTTCTCAAGGGCGCTTTTTAAGCGCCCTTTTTTTATCCATGAAATTTATAAACTTGAAGTTATAATAAAGCCCATGTTTAAAAAGTTTTCTTTTTTCAATCCCACATTTCTTAAGAATGCTTTTTTACTCATTTTAAGTCCCAAGCTTTTTTTTAGTCACGGACATATCCCTCCTAAGAACCATAAAATTCCGCGTCACTTTTTTGGATTAAGTTTGACCATTGAAGATTTAATCGAAGACCCCATGGGTGTAGTTGAAATGTGTCGCCAGCATCATATTCAAGATGCCACCATTCTTATTCCATCCAATCGCATCAGTGAATTTAGCCCTACATTCTTAGATGATTTAATTAACCACAATATTAAATTTAATCTCAAACTGGTGCTCATTGATCAGGAAGATATTTACTTGCAATGGAGAGAGCTCTTAGATCTTACTTTGCTTGGCTACCAATCCCACATTGCATCCATTGAAATTGAAATGACAGGCTTTAGTCATGAAGCATTGCAAGTATTCTTAAATATTTGGGCCATGACATTTAATATTGCACGACTTAAAAAAATTAAAGTGGCAGGGCCTTCTATGCCCTCATTTAGCCCTTTCTTTAATGATATGGTATTTCAACTCCTAAAAGACAAATACCAATTACCCGATATTCATACGATTAATTTAACAAATGAAATGGATAAAGAGCCTGAATTAATCTATCAAAATTTCTTGATCCCTAAATTGGGTAAATTTTTTAAATTTAATCTCATTAAAAAATTAGCGCTCGTCCAAAGAATTGCTGAAAGTTTTAATATCAAAACGATTTACGGAGCTATTGAATTAAAGCGCCATGAAATTACTTCTTATACACTCCGAGCGATTTCTTTGGCTATAGCCTCAGGAAGACTCACTAAACTTTATCTCCCCTATCGAAATGCTGAAGGTATTTTATTTCTGGTAGACCGGATGGCAGGTATGACTTATCAAGGCGCATTATTTCAGGAGGCTAGTTTTGAAATCCATCACTTTAAAAATGATAAAGAACAAATGCATGCCATATGGGCTCGAGATGATAAGACTTTAAATCCAGAAAATTTTTATCATATTGAAGATATCTATGCAGCTAAGATCTATGACAGTCATGGCGATATCATCGAACGCAGTCAATTCAAAATTACAGATACGCCTATTTATCTTGTGTGGCGATCGATGGATCCTATCGTCTTCATTGATTCGCCAAAAGCCTTAGATCTTAATGTCACCAATATTATGGCGCTATCATGAAAATCATGAGGCCCAATTCATCACCTGTTCCGTGTGTTTCATATTCACGAAGTCTATAGTGTCCTCACTGTATCTTGAATGCAGATTGATTAATAACTTTAGGGGAAATACTATGTGGACAACTCCAGCAGCTACAGAAATGCGTTTTGGCTTTGAAGTAACTATGTACGTAATGAACAAGTAATTGTTCGTAATTCGGTTACTTAAAAAGGAAGCTTAAAG
>CAIWQV010000131.1 GCA_903914945.1 uncultured Methylophilaceae bacterium | reverse complement strand
TATATGGATCCGTCAGTGACTGATGCATGTGGCACTAAAACCTATGACAAGCCTTTATCTTTAGTGGATGTGACAGAAGCTGCACTTTGCCATAACCCTCAAACAAAAGAGGTGTATGCGACTGCTAAGGCACAAGCGGCACAAGTTGGTATCGCGCGCTCTTTATTTTTTCCATCGGTCACGGACACGGTATCGACTTCAGAAAATAAAACACGCTCAACGAATTATTCCAATGTGACGAATAAAATTGTGGCGTCTTATCTTCTATATGATTTTGGAAGTCGTGATGCCACGTTAGAGAATGCAAATCAACTTTTAAAAGCGGCAAGTGCCACACAAAATGCAACGGTACAAAATGTTTTGTTAAGCGCAGTCAATGCGTTTTATCAAGTGCATGCAAGTAAGGCGATATTAAATGCATCGATTGAAACAGAGCATCTTTATCAAGAGAGTTTTAAATCAGCAGAAGCTAAATATATTGCAGGCGTTGCAACACCTGCTGATAAGCTTCAAGCACAGACTTCATTTGCGAATGCGACACTCACAAAAATTACAAATGAAGGCACTTTAAAAATTGCTTACGGCAATCTTGCCAATATCATGGGGGTACCTGCGAGCATGCGTTTAGAAATTGCCGATGCAAAATTAGATACGATTCCGGACATGATTGATCAAGATATTGAAGCTCTCATTGAACAAGCAAGATCTCAAAGACCTGATCTCATTGCGAGTGAGGCACAACTCAAAGCCTCTTTAGCTAAGATCGAAGTAGCCAAGGCGGACTCAAAACCGACAGTATCAATGAGTTTATCGAATACACATTCTGATGACAGCAATGCAGCATTTACAAATAACTCAGCGATTGGGCTTAATGTCAGCATCCCTCTTTTTGGAGGTTACAAACCAACATACCTTATTCGCTCGGCTGAGGCGACTGCAGAGTTGAATGCTTCACAACGCGATCAATTAAAGCTCCAAGTGTCCTTGGATGTGTGGACCGCTTATCAGAATTTAAAAACAGCGAATGAATCTATTGCTGCATCCAATGTCTTAGTTTCAAGTGCGGAAGAATCATCCCGTGTCGCATTAGGACGTTATAAAGAAGGTGTCGGTAATATTATTGATACCCTCAATGCACAAAGTGCGCTCGCCAATGCGAAACAACAAAAAATCCAATCCGTTTTAAATTGGAATATTGCAAGAACAACCCTTGCTCAATCGATAGGCGTCCTTGATAATGCAATGATTCAGAAATTACCTGAGGCAAAAAGACAATAAAAAGTATGAAAAAGCTAACCACTCATTTAATCAATATCGCTTTAATTTTAGCGTTTATATTTGGGGCTTATTATGTGTATCAGCTTTCACATAAGAAGAAACCTGAAGATTTATATCGCTTACAAACAGTGGTTACTGGGGATATCGAACAAAATGTGACTGCGAACGGTACGATCAACCCCGTCACCCTTGTCAACGTGGGCACACAAGTATCAGGCCGCGTTAAAAAAATCTATGCGGATTACAATGATCAAGTTAAAAAAGGCCAGATTCTTTTAGAGTTAGAAGATGAATTATTCAAAGCACAAATTGCTCAATCTGTCGGCAATGTAAAAAATAATGAAGCGTCTTTAGAATTGGCTAAAGCTAATGAAATAAGAATGCGAAGTTTATTTGAAAAAGAATATGTGTCTAAACAAGAACTCGATCAATCGGTTCAAGCTTTAAAATCTGCTGAAGCGCAATTAAGCACAACCAAAGCACAGCTTACTCGTGATCAAACCAATTACGGTTACTCCATTATTAAGTCACCTGTTGCAGGTGTGGTAGTTGATCGTGTAGTCGATGTGGGTCAAACGGTTGCAGCGAGCTTACAAACGCCAACATTATTCAAGATCGCACAAGATTTATCTAAGATGCAAATTGATACGAGTTTTGCAGAGGCAGATATTGGCCGCATTCAAGTAGGCCAAGTAGCTAAATTTAATGTAGACGCATTTCCAAATAAAAATTTTGAAGGTATGGTGAAACAAATTCGTTTAAATCCAACCAACACAGCCAATGTGGTGACTTACGACATTGTGATTTCGGTTGATAATCCCGATCAAAAACTTCTTCCTGGTATGACAGCGTATGTGAATATTACATTCGCTAAACATGACAATGTGTTATTGGTTCCAAATGCAGCGCTTCGTTATCGCCCTAAAAATGAAGATACGATGATGGCATTAAAAAAAGAAGATAAAAAAGCAGATAAATCTAAAGCTGAAGATGATGGATTGGCCCGCGGTAAAGTTTACATCTTAAAAGATAACAAACCGCAAATGGTGAGAGTTAAAACAAGTATTACCAATGGAAAATTCACTGAAATTATTAGTTCAGAGCTTAAAGCTAATGATCTTGTCATTACAGGAGACATGATGGGAGATCAAAAGGCAGGCTCTAGCGCACAAGGCCCTAACCGACCACCACGAGTATTCTAGTACATGACTAAACCTGTCATCGAAATTGCGGGGCTTTATAAAGACTACGATACACCTGCAGGTGTCTTTCCTGTTCTTAAAGATGTAAATCTCACGATTGATGCAGGTGACTATGTAGCCATCATGGGCCCATCAGGTTCAGGCAAATCAACTTTTATGAATATCTTAGGGTGTCTTGATCGCCCAACAAAGGGCGAATATAAATTAGATGGCCAATCAGTTAAATCTTTAAACGGAAATGAATTAGCAAAGCTCAGAAATAAAACGATTGGCTTCGTATTTCAGGGATTTAATTTACTCTCACGTTCTTCACTTTTAGATAATGTTTCATTGCCGCTTGTGTATGCAAGTGACAACAAATCTCTACGCGATGAAAAATCAAAAAAACTATTAGAGAAAGTTGGCCTAGGTCAATATCTTAATTCAAAACCAAATCAGATTTCAGGTGGCCAACAGCAACGCGTTGCGATTGCGCGCGCCCTTGTGAATCAACCACGTATCATCTTAGCAGATGAACCCACAGGAAATTTAGATAGTAAAACTAGTGAAGAGATCATGGATCTTTTTAATGCGTTAAACAAAGAAGGCATCACTATCATTGTAGTGACCCATGAAAATGATATTGCAGATCATGCAAGCCGGCAGATACGTTTCCTAGATGGAAAAATTGTGGAAGATCGCCGTAATAAAAAAATAAAGGCAGAAGCTTAAATGTTTTTTTCTATGTTGAGTGAAGCTTGGCACGCGATGAGCGCTAATCGTCTTCGAACATTCTTAACTATGCTAGGCATGGTGATTGGTGTAGGCGCTGTGGTTCTTATGATGGCCATAGGAGAAGGCGCACAACAAGCAATTAAAAGATCGATTGATTCCATGGGCAGTAATTTATTTGTGGTGTTATCTGGCTCATCAAGTACATCAGGTTCCCGAAGTGGATCAGGTAATTCTTCAGCACTCAATATTAATGACGCGAATGCAATTGGAGACCTAGATGATATTGGTGCTATCGCACCTATCAGCACAGGCAACGCACAAATTATATATTCCGGTAGTAATTGGAATACATCAATTGTAGGTACTACACCATCTTACTTTTCTATTCGAGGTTGGAATGTGGATAGCGGTAATTTATTTACTGATGCCGATATCAGGTCAGCAAGTCGTGTCGCATTAGTTGGTAAAACCGTAGTTGAAAATGTATTTGGAGATGACATTGATCCTATAGGTAAAACCATACGGATTAAAAAAAGCCCTTTCCTTATTGTGGGTGTATTAGAAGGTAAGGGACAAAGTTTTGATGGCCGTGATCAGGATGACACGATCATTGTGCCTATCACTACAGCACAGCGAAAATTATTCGGCAATCAAATTCCTGGCAGTGTTCGCATGATTATGGCACAGGCAAAGTCTGAAAAATATATGGGTGTTGCTGAAGATGCAATTAATGATCTCGTTCGTCAGCGACATAATATTCGTGAGAATACAGAAAGTGATTTTTCTGTGAGAAATTTAACGGCGATGGCAAAGACTGCAAGTGACACTGCAAAAACCATGTCGATGTTATTGGGTGCGATTGCATCTATCTCACTTCTTGTTGGTGGGATTGGTATTATGAATATCATGCTGGTATCTGTCACTGAACGTACGCGTGAAATTGGTATTCGTATGGCGATAGGTGCCAGAGAAAAAGATATTTTGCTTCAGTTTCTTTTAGAAGCATGTGTGATTTCGATTGTAGGGTGTGTAATTGGAGTTGGACTTGGGTTAGGCGGCGCATTGCTCGTTAAAAAAATGGTGGGGGCCGAAATTCTCATTTCGATGCAATCGATTGTTTTGGCTTTTTCAGTGGCTGCGAGTGTAGGCGTATTCTTTGGATATTACCCTGCAAGTAAAGCCGCGAAGCTTCATCCAATTGAAGCCTTAAGGTATCAATAAGAATTTTTTAATAATAATAGTTCTTTATTGATATAAGTTTGAATCATTTGATTTAGGTTAAATAGGAAGTTAAATTTAAAGCATAGAATAATCACATATATAAATATTGGAGGTTCTAAATGTTTCCAGAATACCGAGATCTAATTAGCCAACTCAAAACAACAGATCATCATTTTACCCATTTGTTTGATAAACATAATACGCTGGATCAAAGAATTAAGAATTTAGAAACAGGAATAGAAAAAGCAACTAATGTTGAAATTGAAGTTCTAAAAAAAGAAAAGCTTCACTTAAAAGACGAGATTTTTAATCTACTTAAAAGCAAAGCTTAATCTATTTATTTAAATGTCATTCTCTTAAAAGTACCATCTTTATTGACGAATGTGTGTTTGATAGTAGCAAGTACATGAAGCCCTAAAAGAATGAGCATTACTATGCCGATAATTTCATGCGTTTCTTTAAAGAAGTCTCGTATGGTTTCATTGCCTAAGCCCTCAGCTAAAGTGATACCAAACCATTTAACACCATACTTACTATAGAGCGCCATTGTCACGCCTGATACTGGCACTAATACCATGATGAGATATAAAGCATGATGCGTGGCATTCGCTAATTTTTTCTCCCAAGCCTTCATCGTTTTAATAAGCGCAGGTGCAGGATGAGTCAGTCTCCAAAAAACTCTGAATGCAATGAGACCTAAAATAGTGATGCCGAGTGATTTATGAAGATTAAAGTAAAAGGTGCGCGGCGAAACTTCCTCATCTAATTGCCATGTATAAATTCCTAAATCAAATAAGTCATAGCTCGCAGATTTAGCCGCTTCTTTAGGTAAGTCACACATATACCAACCTAATAAAAACATAAAGATAATACCGAAGCCAATGAGCCAATGAAGAATAATCGCAGTCTTTGTATATTTAGTGGATGCTGTTGCCATATTGAATTCCTTAATTTTAGTAAAGCTTAACTTATATTTTAACGTACTCAAAAATAATAAGTATGCTTAAAAGATCATTTTAATGATAACCATGATTGATAGATATATTTGATCTAAATCAAAATAAAAAAGCAGCCTTGATAGCTGCTTTTTTTAAATGCTAGAAAGTCTTATTTACGTTTTTTTGTTTTTGTTACATTATCAATTGCAAATGTGGTGACTGGGTTTTGCATTAAAAAGATAAGGCCGCCTGTAATTGCTATGTACTGGAGTGCTTGTTGGAGTGGGATGAGATATACAGGAGAAGGTAGTATTGAAGCGGTATATAAATAAGACAATGCATTGATGAATGTATAAATAGTTAATATAAGCGCAGAGAGTCTAGTCTTAAAACCCACAAAAAGTGCTAAGCCACCTAAGAGTTGTACAATGACCGAAATCGGTGCAAAAATACCTGGAAGACCATGGCTCATCAACCCATTTTGGTATGCAATATAACCATCCGGCGTATTCATAATGCCGTTAAGTGATATGAGAATGGATACAAGAAAAATTTGTGCAATAAATACACGTCCAATAGCAGGTAAAAATTTATTCATACAATCCTTAAAATTAGAGATAAAGAAAGCACATCATGCCTCTAACAGCATTAAGATGCAAGCGTTTCACTTATGAAAAATAATCTGAAAATTGAGATCGTAAAATGGATAGATGGTTATGTGCCACTCACAATGATTCGTGAAAAAGTATTTATTGAAGAACAAAAAGTGATGCCCCAATTAGAGTGGGATGGTATGGATGAAGAAGCCATTCATTTCTTAGTATATAAAGATGAAAAAGCTATAGGATGTGCGAGAGCTATTGTGATTGAAAATTATATGCAGTTAGGACGCATGGCCGTCTTAAAAGAATATCGTGGCGAAGGTATTGGAAATAATTTAATAGAAAAGGCTGTCATAACAGCAAAACTTAATCAACTCTCATCGATTCATATCAGTGCGCAATGCCACGCCATCGATTTCTATAAAAAATTTGGATTTAAAGTGATAAGCGATATTTATTTAGATGCAGAAATTCCGCATCGCGATATGAGACTAGAGTTTTAAAAGTATTTTCTTAATGATGGCAGGGATCGCTGCCCCCTTAATACTATTCAATGAGCACCAAGTGTGTGGTATTTTTGCCCGCTGCGATTTAGCTTCAAGCACACTATATGTAATATCAAGCTTGAAATGAGTGAATGTTGTAGAAGCTTTTAAATCTTTTGTTATCAAACTCGCTTCTAATCCAAATTGTTTTTTAACCCATGCATTAGGTGTGATCGATTTATTTTCATACTGAGGCAGTGACCAGAGTCCTCCCCAAATACCACTTTGAGGACGCTTAATAAGTAAGATCTCATCATGGTATTTAATAATGACCATATGTGTAGATTCCGAAGGTACCTTTTTTTGAGGGCGTGGTAAGGGCAAAAGATGTACTTTATTTTTTTGAAATGCGAGACATGTTTTTTTTAAAGGGCATACTTCACATTGTGGTTTTTTGTTACATAAAGTCGCTCCTAAATCCATTAATGCTTGCGTATACGTATCAATATTTTTATTGGGAAGCAGTGATTCAGCATAACCCCATAATTCTTTTTCTGTTTTAGGTAGTCCCGTCCATTCATTAATTAAAAAATAACGTGCTAAGACACGTTTCACATTCCCATCAAGAATTGCTTTCTTTTGATTAAATGAAAATGCAGCAATGGCTCCCGCAGTTGAACGTCCAACACCAGGTATCTTCATCATCATGTCAAAGTCAGAAGGAAAGTGACCTTCCATCTCATCCATAATCATTTGCGCACCTTCATGTAAAAAACGTGCGCGTCGATAGTAACCTAATCCACTCCATAACTGCATGACCTCTTCTTCATCGGCATGGGCCAATGCTTTGATGGTCGGAAATTTTTTCATAAATCGATTGTAATAATCAATGACGGTTGTAACTTGAGTCTGTTGCAACATGATTTCAGAGACCCATACTGCGTAGGGATCTTTAGATTTTTGCCAAGGTAAGTGATGTCGACCTGACTTGGCATGCCAAGCGATCAATAGATCAGCAAAAGATTTCATGAAACGAGCTGATGGATCCAGTGGCTAAAGTTATGCATACCTTCGAGCCCTAAGAGATAAAGACCTATAAAAAATACAGCAAAATAAAAAATAGTAAAAAGAATCCAAAAGAAAGCAACTAAAACAAGAAGTCCATCTTTATGAAGTTGACCAAGTGCACAAAATAAAATCGCAAGCCCTGGAAAAAAATTATTTAAAGGCAATATGCCAAAAGGGATCGCCATTAAAATGCCGGCCATAATGAGGATAGCAGCTTCTATTTGAATACCTAATTTGCCATTAATCAGTATTGTTAACCGAGGCTTGGTAAATTTTTCAGTCCACTGAATAAGCTTAATCGCGGCGTTCGTAATGCGTCGCCAATTATCTTTGCTCAATACAATTTCATCAATCTTTTGAGGAAGATGAGGCACTGAATAGCCTTTGAGTACTTGCCATCCAAAAGCTGCAAACGTAATACCGCCCAATACACTAATAGGACCCACTGGAAATGGTTGCATAAAAGGTAAGACTAACAAAAAACTAATAAAGGAAAAACCGAAATGATTAAGATCTAAAAGACCTTCTTTAATACTGACGGGACGACGCTCTGCTTTTTTGACAATGCCATGAAGTGTTTCAATGAGTGCTCGATGGCTAGACATGATCACGCACTAAAATAAATATAAACGAGGATGCCTAAAATAATGCGATACCAGGCAAAAGAAATAAAAGTATGTGTCGCTACAAAACGAGTAAAAAGTTTAATGACCGCATAAGCACTTAAAAATGCGGTCACAAAGCCAATCGCAAAAATAGGTAAATCTTGCATCGTTAAATCTTGGAAATTTTTTAATAAATCAAAAAGCGATGCGGCCGTAATCACAGGAATGGCAAGATAAAAAGAAAATTCTGTGGCTGTTTTTCGATTAAGCCCTGTTAGCATGCCTCCCATGATGGTTGCGGCTGCGCGTGATAAACCAGGAATTAAAGATAAGCATTGCGCACAGCCAATTTTAAAAGCTTGCATCATGCTGATATCGTTCGTAGTCTTTGTATTGATTTTCAAAGGACGTTTC
>CAIWQV010000130.1 GCA_903914945.1 uncultured Methylophilaceae bacterium | reverse complement strand
AATCAAAATTGCAAGCAAATAGAAGAGTTATACCTGAATGAACCTCATTATTATCCACGTGAAGACCTTAAGGCCTCACTTAAACAAACAAGAGACTTCTCTAGAAGCTGTTTAGCAAGTTAAGGTAATATTTCTGTATGTTAGTTATTAAAAAAATTAGAGTTCTCTTCCTCTTAAGTATTTTTATCTTTTGCATACCATCATATGCAAATGAATCCATAGAAAAGCCGCTTACCGGAAAATATACAGAAAAGTATCACAATGGAAATCCAAAATATGAAGTGAATTACATTAAAGGCAAAAAAGAAGGCCTAGAAATTTTCTGGTATATCAGTGGCGGAAAATATATTCAAACAACCTATAAAAATGATAAAGAAGACGGTATTTGGAATCAGTGGTTTGAGAATGGCCAGTTAAAATTAGAAGCCCATTATAAGGATGGCAGAGAAGATGGCTTATTTACACTCTGGTATGACAATGGAATTAAACGATCCGAATCGAATTTCGTATTGGGTGAAAAAGTTGGGTACGAAACTTATTGGGAAAGAAATGGTGATGTCAAATCTAAAACATTATACAAAGATAATAAACCAGTAAATTAGAAGGTCGATTTCAGCGTCAAATCTTGATGCTAATCAAAAGTCTTTAAAAGCGAACGATTGATGGATGGCAAGAGCATATGGGAAATTGTAAGGGCCATTAATACAGAAAAGATGATACTAAGATATTTAATTTGTAAATTCTCAAAAAGAAGGAAGTAGGAAAAAAAAGTAATTGGCAAAGTAAATGCTATTAGAAATAAAAAGTCTTTTAAAGATTTAATCCCAATATTAATTAATGCTCTAAGGCCATGCAAAAAACAGAAATAAATAGTAAACCAATATAGTGGATGTAACAAACTAGCCATAATTATGGTGGTTAAAAATTCTAAGACGAGAAAGAGTTTATCATTACTAGTAATGCCCTTAGTAATCCAAACAAAAAATAAGAAACTACCTATAAATCCAATTGTCATTATTCTAAGACTAGAAAATACTGCAAGATTTATATCTGAACCTAATAAAGTATCAAAAATTGATTTAACATCGTTTTGAAAGAAAATGACAGGTAGTAATGTCATCACAAAGCCCCATGAAAGCTTCATACTTCGACTACCTCGTCTTAAGTATGAAAGATCACTTTGACCAAAATGAATTATTGACATTAAAAGTAAAATAATTAACCCTAATATGGGACTTTGAAACCATAGAAGTAATCCTAGAGCTACAATCAATAAATAAATCAAAAAAGCTATCGCTTTCATCTTAACTTTTGTAAAAGTTTTCCAGATAACGATGGAGTCAGCTGCGCCATGAGAAACACCAAATGACATAATAATTAAGAATAAGATCACAATAGATGGATTCATATCAGTAACCGTAGAAAAAATATTACGCTGCATGATGAATATTAAAAAAAGACTTAATATCAAATAACAGCACTGATGGATTCTGACTTTATTTAACATATAAGTTTATTACACCTCTAAGCATTACTAATTTAGGTAATTTCAGAATAATCACTAAATAATCGACCAGTCTTGATTGATCCGACAAGAATCTTGCAGAAGATGCAATAGGGACTTTAGTAAAAAAAATCTTAAATATTTCAGGGGCCTTTTGTGGGTCAGATCTTAAAACTGAAAGAAAAATTTTATCCAGCCAATTTGTAAGGTAATTTTGTTTGTGGTTAATCATTTCGACGCAAAATTCTTTTTTCGTTTCTATTTGATTAGCCCAGAGGGCAATCCGAGTGAAGGCATATCCTGAAGCGGGTCTTGAAGCTCCAGCAAAGTTACCAATTCTAAAGTATTGGTTTTCTAACTTTACATTAGTATATGGTGACATTGGAAGAACCGCTTTCTCAGTTCTTGTTATTTCCTTTATATCAAACTTTTTTAAAGTAAGCTTGTGAAGTTTTTCTACTTGCCTGAAATTGATATCATAAGAAAAAAACGTTGTTTCAATCAATGCTTTAGTTTTTGAGAACGGAAGAATATAGGTAAAGATTACATCTTTATTGGAGTCGTAAAAATCCATCAATGTCACAACGTTCTCATCAAATACTTTTTTAGTCGAAATAATTTCAGAGCCTACAAAAACCTGCTTCAATGACGGATATTTATCATCAAATTTTGTATTTGGTCTGCTATCTATTATGTTTTTGAGTAATATTTTTTTGCTCTTTAATACAATTTCCCAATCATTTTGATTCTTTTTTAACTGTTTAATTACGCATCCCCGCTCTACTTTAACCCCCTTTCTAGTAAGTTTTTTATAGAGCTCACTAAGAACGGATTCAGAGCTATAACATGCATACTTATAATCACCTAGATCAATCTTATAAGATGCCCCCTTAACCTTAATTTCTATTTGTGACCATTCTTTTTTAGGTTTTACACTAAATGTTTTCTTGATGTCAAATAACCCTGGTCCGGACCAAAAGCTGTATGTTTTATCATTTTTTGTCTTCTTTTCTTTTTCAAATAAAATGAAATTTTTAATTTTTTTATTAAGAAGCGAATTCCCAAGAGTTAACCCAGATAAACCAGCGCCAATAATACCTATATCAAATTTTTGTTTCATATATTAAAAGTGGCTATCTGGAAGAGTTGATAAAAATTTGTGTAGATTCTTATTATGAGGCTTTAGGTTAGATTTAAAAGTAATTAAGAATTTAGTAATAACTTTTAATGTAATTAATAACTTTGAGAAAGAGCTTACATAGCACCTTTTTTCTTTATATTGGTATTGGGTACGAACTAATTGCAGCCCAATTTGCTGGTAGAGAGCTGATGCTAATTTGACTGCCAGAGCGGCGCCCTTCGGGAGATGATTGATTGCTTGACTAGCACTAGTAAAGTAAATATTTGCTAAATCAATAATTTTTTTTCGAGCTAAATCTATTTTTACAGATGTTTGCGCTGTTGGGTTACTTATTTCCTTAGGCATGTATTTACCAATAAGACTTTCGGGCAAATAAATTCTATTTCGTAAGCTATCTTCGTAAATATCTCTAGAAATATTAACCAGTTGCATTGCGATACCTAAATCAATTGCAAAATATCGCATCTTTTTATCTTTGACACCAAAAATATCACACACCATTAATCCTACGGTTCCTGCTACTTGGTAAGAATAAACAATTAAAGCTTTATCTGATTTAAATGAGGTAAATTTAATATCAGACATTTGCCCGTTCAAAAACATTTTTACAAGCTTTTGGTTTGGCCAGTTTTCCTTAGGTATATTTTTTAATACGCCAATAATTGAATGTGGTTTTCCTTTATTCCATGCATCCATAAATACGTGAAGCTTTTTTTTTGCAATGTTTAGGTTTTTAGCTTCGTCAACCATGTCATCTATTTTTCGACAAAAGCTATAGATTGAATAAATCGCATGCATCTTAGCGTTATCAAGAAAGAATGAAGCCCAATAAAAAGTTTTACCATGCTTACGCATCAATAAATTGTTCTTCATGCTATGGAATCAGCTTATCTATGACTTTAGCTGAATTCAGAACACCTGGAACACCTGCTCCTGGATGAGTCCCAGCGCCTACATAGAAAAGGTTCTGATATAGATCATCCTTATTGTGCGTCCTAAACCAAGCTGATTGTCGAAATAACGGGGCTATAGAAAAGCCTGAGCCAAATGGCGTATTGTAGTCCTGTAAAAAATCTTCAGGGGTCATTACAAATGATTCGCAAATATTTTCAGTAAGTTTTGGCATCATCGTTTGTTCTAGAGCTTTAATAACAGATTGTGTAAATTTTGAAGCCTCATCTTTCCAACTAATATTTCCTTTTAAATTTGGCACAGGAACTAGCGCATAGAAACTATCACAGCCTATAGGGGCAAAATTAGGATCAGTTGCTGTGGGCCTATGAAGATAAATTGAGAAATCCTCAGATAATTTATAGCGGTCAAAGATGTCACTTAGCAATTCTTTGTATCGAGGTCCCATCCAGATAGTATGGTGAGCAATATCTTTGTATTTAATTTTTGTACCAAAGAAAAGAACGAATAAACCCATTGAGTGCTTTGCTGTTTTTTGAACAAATTTATTATGAAACGAAATTTTCTTATGGCCTATTAAATGATTGTTTGTATAAATAGGATCTGCATTTGTAATCAAATAATCAGCTTTATAAAACTTACCTTCTTCAGTCTCGATACCTTCAACCATTTTGTCATTGGTAATAATTTTTTTAATTTCACTATTTAAAAAAATGTTTATGCCTTTGCGCTCCATCAGGCTCTTTAGCTGGAAAATGATTTCTCCTGTCCCTCCTTTAGCAAAGAAAACACCCCATTTTTTCTCAAGCGCATGAATCAGAGCATAAATTGAAGTTGTATTGAATGGATTACCTCCAACCAACAATGGCTGAATTGAGAATGCTTGCCTTAAATTGGGATGTTTTAGGTAACTTGAAACAAACTGATAAACAGACTGATAGCCCTTTAACTGAATAATATCGGGGGTATATCGAATTAAACTGCTTAGCTTATGAAAAGGCTGGTCAGCAAGCTTGAGGTAGCCTAATTCAAATATTTTCTCAGCATGCTGAAGCATTTTCAGATAACCGTTTACATCTTTAGGCTCAATGGCTTTTATTTGCTCTAATAGCTGATCTTGATCTGGGCCATAATTAAAAAATGTCCCATCATGGAATCTAAAGCGATACCAAGGATCTAAAGGAATAAATTTAATATAATCATCAATTTCTTCATTAAAAATTTCAAATAACTCCCTAAAAAGATAGGGTGCAGTTATTACTGTGGGGCCCGCGTCATAAACAAAACCATTTTGATTAAACTGCCTTGCCCTGCCGCCAATTTGATCAAGTTTCTCATGTAAATCGACTTCATAGCCCTTCGCCCTCATTCTTAAGGCTGCAGCTATACCTCCAAAACCACTTCCAATTACAATTATTTTTTTATTTTGCATGAATAAATTGGCTTGCTTTCTTATCTATCTCTTCACAAAGAGAGTAAATAATAGGCCTGATAGCTATCGGCATAAGATGTAAAGAATTTTTAATATTTTCGAGTATCAATTGAATCTTATTCATTAAATCATCTTTAATATTTGAAGACAGTAGAAATTGTTTAAATTCATCTTTATTTTTTTTCAGAAAATTAATCTCGTTTTCAGAAGACTTTTCTTTAAGTAAAACTACCAATGCATTCATTCTTTCAAACTTAATATCTGTGGGAATTTCGTTAGGTTGATTTAATAATATATTTTCTAGGTCGTTCACGATTTGATAAGCAAGACCTATTTCGTCTGTCATTTTTCTCAAATTAATATAATAAGGCTCATCTAGCTCAGCACATCTAAACATTCCCATCATTGGTAAACAAAGCATTGGTGATGTTTTTGCCGTCGCAAGATTTTTATAATCTTCCCAACCTAACCCTAAAAATTTTGTGTTGACATCTCCTGATTGGCCAAAAACAATTTCTTTAACGGTACTTGAAAGCAACCCTAGCAAGATATTTTGATGCCAGCCTTGCTCAACTTCAGTGATTTTTTTAAAGGACTCTGCTATTAAATAGTCGCCAGTGCATATTGCCGCTGGTATACCAAAATTTTTCCATACACTTACTTTACCCCTTCTAATTTCATCGCTGTCACAAATGTCGTCATGAAGAAGTGACGCGCTATGAATTAACTCACAAACAACTGCCCAAATAATTGCTGTATGTTTTGAAAGTCCTAAGGCTTCACCAGTAGAAAGTGCCAAGTGAGAGCGAATTAATTTTCCTTCTGATTTTCCATGCCAATTAAGCCATTGAGATAAATTTTTTTCATTCACCTCAAAAGACTTGGCTAGATGTTTTTTAACGCTCTCTAGTGAATCGCTTTCATTTGAAATCATAATGAGTCTTTTTTGAAAGAATATATATAAAAAATATATCTATATGTCAAAGACTTAACTAAGCGCCAATTTCTGACTTTCTTTGCGCAATAATATAAATCAAAATACCAAAAACTGATTTAGCGACTATATCAACAAAAGTGAAGCCAACCTGGACACTCACGAATGCAGACAGGCCAAATAAAGGTAGGATATAAACAAGCGGATAAAATGACCACGACAGAATAATAAGTAATCTTGTTCTTTTAAATAATGGCTGGACAGCCAAAGGTTGAGTTTTGATTGATAAACCCACCCCTTTAATCATCTCATACAATATATAAGAAAATGGAAGCATTGCTAAAACCCACCAAATAACCTTAGCAAATCCAATTGCAAGTGTTTCTCCGGGGTATCCCAATAAAACCATAATTGCAGATGCTAGAGTTAGTCCTAACCCTTTTTTATATGTTTCCGTATGAGGTAGTCTTAAGACTAAAACAAACTCTAGAAGCAACAGGGGGACAGTTAATAGCCAATCAACATATCGATATGCATTATTAAATTGCATGCCACTTTGAATGACTAAACCGTCTTTCAATACATAAGCACTATTGAAGCTCTCAAAGATTCTTAAGTAATGATAGGTTGTAATTAGACAAACAAGGCCTGAAAGCGTTAATGCAGTTTTATATGCGGGAGAAACTTGTGATCTTTGAAGTAAGAAAAATACAGTTGAAGCACCAAAAGCAGCGATTGCAAATGAGATCGCGTTATAAACTAGATTAAACTCATCTATACTCATGGGATTAGTGTATTAATTTTATTATCGTAAGCTATTGATATTATTAAATTTAATTAGTAAAAATAAAAAAAACTGTGCAGCTTAGGCTGCACAGTTTTTTAAAAAATTACATACTTATTTTGATTCTGATACCGCTACAGACCAAATAATTACACCGAAAGCAATTTTGTTTAAAACGTCAGCTAAGTTATAGATGATGTTTAAAGATGCCATGCTGCTTGCAGGATCTGAGCCAGTTAAATAACCAAAGTAATAACCTAATGGATAAATTGCCCAACCAAATGTAACAATTAATCGCATTGTATTGAAGGCTTTTTGAACAGTTTTTGGAGCTTTATTTGCACTGATTTTACTTGCTTCGCCAGCGAAAATTTCGTAGAGAATATAAAACCAACCAAGCATACCAACAATAAATGATGTCATAACATCGGCATAACCAGCTTCACCGACATAACCTCCAACAAGCATCACTAATGTACCAATTACAAGTCTCCAAAATACACCAGTGGAAACTTTAGTAATCGCTGAAAGAATTAAATAGAATTCAATCATTAATAAAGGCACTGTAATTAGCCAATCAATATATCTATACACTGTTGGTGTTGATCCTGTTGCAACCCACACGTCACGCATATAGAAATAGTGAACAGCTGCTACTAATGTAACTAATCCAGATACAGTAAGAGAAGTTTTCCACTTACCTACTACGCGATCTCTTTCAAGAAAGAAAAAAGCCGTTGAAGCAACTAATGCCATTGAAATTAACCAAAAAGTAATGCCAACAAAATCACTTGATTGGAGAACTTGGCCTGTAGTAGCAAAAACAGATGTTGATGCACCTAATAATGACAATCCTAATAAGCACTTATTTTTTACGGATTTAAAAAAACCTTGGAACATAAGAACCTCCTGATGGTTGATAGAAAACTACTTTTAACAACTAAAAAATAATTAACCGGTATTTAAGTAAATTATCTTCTTCAGAGTTTAGCCCAGGGTTTGTATTTTTCAAAATATTTTAATTTTGTTTCATGATTATCATTAACCATAAATAAATTATGGGAATACATAAATATACTTTTAAAATAAATGCTATCAATAGGTTACATTTTTTATATTTTTTATAAAAGTTGAATTTTTATTAGCTTTTTTAGTCAAGAAAATAAGCAATAAGCTGAAATATTGCTCGATTGGCTTCAAATTTTCCCCCGAATGGTTTGGAGCCTTTCTCTTTTTAATATCAAGCAAATTATGATTAAAATACTTTACGACCAACAATGTAGTCTTTGCTCAAAAGAGATTAATTACTATAAATCAATTGCACCGAAAGGAATCTTCTTGTGGTGCAATATTCACACAAATAACAAATTGCTTCGCAAATACGGAATTAAGCACAATGAAGCACTAATGAGTCTTCACGCTATAGATGGAAAAGAAAAGCTTTATAGAGGCATAGATGCATTTTGTCTTATATGGAATAACTTGAAAGGATGGGCATTATTAAGTTTTGTAGTCAGAATGCCATTCATTTACTTTTTAAGTAAAATGCTCTACTCATATTTTGCTCTATGGCGCTTTAATAAAATGAAATATTGCAGGGTGAATTAGTTGTCTTTAGTGATCGGCATCGATGGTTGTAAATCTGGTTGGTTTGCAGTTTGGCAAAATCAAGATGAGGTTATTGATACCGCTATTTTTAAAAGTCTAAATAATCTCAAAGATTTTTTTACTGAGTCAAATCAGTTAATTATTGGAATTGATATGCCCGTGATTTTATCCGAAGTCATGCCTCGAGAAGCAGATCAATTAGCTAGAAAACTTCTTAGCAAAAAAGCTTCTTCAGTATTTACAGCACCAACACCAGAAATGTTAGACCAACCAAATTATGAAAAAGCATCCCTTATATCTAAAAGGCTTATTGGAAAATCAATGTCACTGCAGTCTTGGTATTTATTTCCCAAAATAAAAGATGTTCAAACTGTTATTCATTGTGAGAATATAAAATTATTCGAAATACATCCTGAAGTAAGCTTTAGAGCTATGAACAATGAAAAAGTAGTTCTAGAAAGCAAAAAAACTGCTGAAGGCTTTGACATTAGGAAATCTCTTCTTGATAAACATTTTTTAAATTTTAATTTTGATGTCATCAGAAATAAATATCAAAAAAAAGATCTTATGGATAATGATATTTTAGATGCCCTCGTTGTTCTTTGGAGCGCTAGAAGGATAGTAAATAACCAAGCTTCGTATTTACCAAAAACACCAGAGAAACCAAATATGCAGATTGTTTACTAATGGTCTACTTCATCAAAATTATTATCGCAGCTCTAGTCATTGTGCTTGTGACTGAATTAAGTAAGAAAGATACAAAATTAGCCGCTCTTTTATTGGCACTCCCAATTATTTCTTTTACTGCTTACACTATGATTTGGTTCGAAAGTAAAGATACAGAGAAGATTGCTAAATTAGCGAATGAAAATTTTATTTACGTATTGCCAGTAATACCAATCCTGCCTTTATTTAGTTGGATGCTTAAAAATGATTATGGGTATTTCACCTCAATGATTATGGTAATTATTCTGATGATAATACTTTTTTATTTGTTACAAAAAATGCTATGAATGATCTAGCTTCAATTAATGTTCGATAGCATTAAAAAAACCTAACTTACTGTTTCTTGTTACGTAAACTTTTAGCAGCTCTCTGGTAAAAATCATCTGGCTTATTTTTCACCCAATTGATGAACGTTTGCATATCCGAATGATTTCTTAATAATTCTGCATTATTCAATTTTTTAGCTAGTTCACCTTCATTAAATAGCGCATGAATTTGTTTATGACAGATTCGATGAAGATATTCAGTAGATTTTCCACCCTTAGATTTTGGTATTAAGTGATGTGCGTCTTTTTGAGATTCTGGAATACTCCTACTACATATGGGACATATAATAGGATCTGGAACGATCTCTGACAATATGGGCGGTAAAAGTTTTTTTCTAATCTTTCCGATCATGCTTTATTTTTGTGGCGCTGACATTTTTCGGAACAGTATTTCACTTCGTTCCAGACAAGTTGCCATTTCTTTCTCCATGAAAAAGGCCTTTGACAAACGAGACAAATTTTTGTCGGTAAATTTTCTTTTTTTACCATTCTCATAATAAATTAACGACTAATTTTATATTGAGTTACGCAGTGGTCTCGCTTAATGTCAGGCGATCTAAGTTTTAAATGTTTACTTGATCGCTCTTTAACGCGCTTTCTCCACAATCGATATGATGAAGCTTTAAGGTGCGCTTGCATGAGCCTCATTAAGGACGACTCATCTAGTTGATATGTCTTTAAGATAGCTTCGAAGGGCGTTTTATCCTCCCAGGCCATTTCAATGATTCTAGAAATATCTCCTTCGGTTAATAAAGTCTCTTTATTTGACATCAGATTTAATAGAATAAATATTTAATAAGAGCAGCAATTGCTAATACATAAACGGCTGTGCCCAGACCGCATCTAAAAGCCATATGCCAATTATATTTACATTTTTTCTTTGCCATTTTTAGCCTTTCATATTCATTAAATACTTTTGTTGGATGCACTTTTACAATTGAAAGTTCATTATGAACAAAAATCTCTTGATTACGCAAATTTAGAAGCATGCTCACGTCCCACGCCAATCAAAACAACCCTTATAAGTTTTTACCTAGGGCTCTAATAGATTTTACTATTGATAAGTAATACTTATCATATACTTAAAAACAAATCATTGGATTAATCAAACTAAGAAACATAGAATTTACCCATACAAACTATTTGTGAGGTAATAAAATGAAATCAGATAAAGAAATTAAACCATCTAAAATTTTAGAAAAAAAGACGGATTTACAGGGCACAAAAGTGTTGAGAACGACGGATGGAGATATTTTTGTATGTGAACGAGGAGATAAAGCTTGTTGGCATAGATATTCATCAGCAATGGGCGATTGCATTTAATTATTTTTAGGAAAAACTATGAAATATAAAAACAAAAATGAAGCATTTGAGTGGCTTGTGCATTCTTGGAAATGTACCTGCCCTATTTGCTCAGCAAAGATTCATTAGCCCCTCGTGTGTTAAGAGTTTTGTCAATTAGGCTAATTGTTTCTTGGTTGTCGCAAAAGCGTCTATTGCTTTATCTAGATCTTCGAATGTATGAGCAGCTGAAATTTGCGTTCTAATTCTAGCTTTTCCTTGCGGTACAACTGGATAAAAAAATCCAATCGCTAAGATACCTTTTTCTAGTAATTTTTTACTCATTGATTGGGCAAGATTAGCATCCCCTAACATAATCGGAACAATGGGATGATCGCCGTCTCTCACATCAAAACCAGCTTTTTGCATTCCAGATCTAAAGTAATGGACATTTTTCTCTAATTTATCGCGAAGTGCCGTTGATTTATTGAGCATCTCAAAAACTTTTAATGAAGCCGTGCAAATATTAGGGGCAAGTGTATTTGAAAATAGATAAGGTCGGGATCTTTGTCTTAACATATCAATAATTTCTTTACGGCCAGATGTAAAACCACCAGAAGCGCCGCCTAAAGCCTTGCCGAATGTACTTGTGATGATATCAACGCGATCCATTACATTACAATGCTCATGAATACCACGTCCTGTTTTTCCCATGAATCCTGTTGCATGGCAATCATCATGATGCACCATGGCATCAAATTCATCTGCAAGATCACAAATTTTATCTAATTGTGCAATCGTGCCGTCCATAGAAAATACGCCATCGGTGGTAATTAGAATACGTCTCGCTTTATTTGTCTTAGCTTCTTCTAATTTTGCACGTAAATCATTCATATCATTATTTTTATATCGATAACGTTGCGCTTTACATAAGCGAATGCCATCAATAATCGACGCATGATTGAGTTCGTCAGAGATCACAGCGTCATCTGCTGTTAATATGGTTTCAAATAGCCCGCCATTAGCATCAAAGCAAGCAGCATAGAGAATCGTATCTTCTGTACCTAAAAACTCACTCACTTTTTCTTCTAAATTTTTATGCAGTGTTTGTGTGCCACATATAAATCGAACAGAAGCTAGACCAAAGCCCCAACGATCAAGGCCATCTTTTGCTGCTTGAATGACTTCGGGATTATTGGCCAAACCAAGATAATTATTCGCACACATATTAATAACTTCTTGATTATCAGAAAGCTGAATCTTGCTTTTCTGATCAGAATTAATAATGCGTTCAGTTTTCCATAACCCTGCTTTTTTGATTTCTTCTAAATCAAACGAAAAACTTTCTTTAGCTTTTTTAAAGCTCATTAAAGATCCTTAATATTAGATTTCCCAATTTAAGATAATTTTGCCAGATTTGCCTGATCGCATAATGTCAAAACCTTCTTTAAATTCAGTGTAAGGAAAGCGATGTGTAATCATCTTTTCTAAAGGCAACCCACTCTGAACCATCATCGTACCCTTATACCAAGTCTCAAAAATTTCACGGCCGTAGATTCCTTTAATCGTTAGGCCTTTGAATACCACCATATCCCAATCTATCCCAGAGCCTGCAGGCATAATAGCTAACATAGCAATGTGGCCGCCATTAATCATAAGACTTAACATGCCACTAAATGCTTTTGGGGAGCCTGACATTTCAAGACCCACATCAAATCCTTCAAAAATACCAACGGATTTCATCATTTCACGGCTAATTGTTTCTTTTTCAACATTAATTGTAATGACTCGCGGAAGAATCTTTTTGATAAGGTCTAAGCGATATTGATTTACATCTGTGATAACAATATTTCTTGCACCGGCATGGTCTGAAACCATAGCGGCCATCATACCAATTGGACCGGCTCCAGTAATAAGCACATCTTCGCCCACCATATTAAAAGAGAGAGCTGTATGCACTGCATTTCCATAAGGGTCAAAAATAGCAAGTAAGTCAGTTGAAATTTCCCGGCTTGGTTTAAAGATATTTTTAGCTGGGACTGCCAAGAGCTCTGCAAAACATCCAGTTCGATTTACACCTACACCTATTGTATTGGGACATAAGTGCGTTCTACCCCCCAAGCAGTTTCTGCAACGGCCGCATGTTAAATGGCCTTCTCCTGAGACGATATCCCCTACTTTTAAATCCGTTACATTAGAGCCGAGACCTACAATTTCTCCTGCATATTCATGCCCAGTAATCATAGGAACGGGGATAGTTTTTTGAGCCCATTCATCCCAATTGTAGATATGAATGTCTGTGCCACAAATAGCAGTCTTTTTTATTTTAATTAGTACGTCATTATTGCCCATTTCAGGTTCTGGCATATCTTCAAGCCATAAACCCTCTTTAGCGTATTTTTTGACCAATGCTTTCATTCCGTAAACCTCGCTATTCTTAAGACAATAAAAGAAGTCTTTTAATTATATTGAAAATTCATTTTTTTAATACTGACTTTTAGTATGAATAAGCATTTTTTTGTCCCAAGCGTCAAAAGTTTTGACGCTTAGAAATCGACCTTAAGTCCAAATATGATTTATTATCCTTAGTATATGAATCAATCAATCTCATTTTCACATGTCAAAGATTTACTTTATTTGTTTGGCATCATATTAAGCGCCGGGATGCTCTGGTTACACAGCAAAAATCTTAAAGCTTCCTGATAGGGTTAGCTTACTTTGAATTTAAGTGGTATTTAATTTTTACGAACCAATTCTATTATTAGACTTCGACAATGAAAATTCTTAGACTTATTCTGGGTGATCAACTCAATCCTAACCATTCCTGGTTTAAAAATATAGACGATGAAATCCTCTACGTTTTAATGGAGGTAAAACAAGAAACAAATTATGTTCTTCATCATGCACAAAAAATCTTAGCTATTTTTGCAGCGATGAGAGACTTTAAAAACACGCTTACTAAACATAATCATCAAGTCATCTATCTCACGTTAAATGACAAGTCTAACCAACAATCTTTTAAAGCAAATTTAAAAGCTTTACTTCGTCAATACAACATTCAAAAATTTGAGTATCAAGAACCCGATGAATACAGACTCGATCAAGATTTAATAGAGTTTTGTAGTGAAATCTCTATGCCATCCGAGTGTTTTTCATCAGAACACTTTTTTACGCATCGTCTCGAAGCAAAAGAAATATTTACCGATAAGAAGCAGTGGTTAATGGAATCTTTTTATCGCTATATGAGAAAAAAGCATCATGTTCTCATGTCTGAAGATGGTAAACCTGTAGGTTCAAAATGGAATTTTGATCACGAAAATAGAAAAGCCTGGAAGGGAACGCCAGAAGTGTTTGAAGATTACCGGCCTACCCATGATCATAGTAAATTATGGGATGAAATTACAAAGTCTGAGATAAAGAGCTTTGGAAATCATAATGCATCTAAATTTCGCTGGCCCTTAAATAGAAATGAAGCTTTAAAACATTTAGATTTTTTTATTAAGCATGTTTTAATTTACTTCGGTGATTATCAGGATGCCATGCATAAAGATGAGACAAGAATGTTTCATTCCTTAATCTCTTTTGCATTGAATACTAAAATGCTATCTCCCATAGAAGTGGTATCTGCTGTCGAAAAGTCATACCTATCAAATCAATTATCCATTAATGCCGCTGAAGGCTTTATAAGACAAATCATTGGCTGGAGAGAATATATTAGAGGATATTATTGGGCCCATATGCCAACACTTAGCGATCAGAATTATTTTGACCATCAAATGCCTCTGCCCAATTGGTTTTGGAATGGCCAAACTAAAATGAATTGTCTTAAATATACAATTAACCAATCACTAGATGAAGCTTATGCTCACCATATCCAAAGGCTGATGATTGTTGGTAATTTTTCTCTACTTGCTGGTATTAATCCTAAAAGTCTTCATGAGTGGTATTTAGGTATCTATATTGATGCATTTGAATGGGTTGAGATGCCAAATACGCTCTGTATGAGTCAATTTGCAGATGGAGGAAGATTAGCGAGTAAACCCTATGTATCAACTGCTAACTATATAAACAAAATGAGTAACTATTGCGAGGAATGTTATTATTCAAAAAATGAGAAGGTTGGTGATAAAGCATGTCCATTCAACAGCCTCTACTGGAATTTTTTTATTACAAACTCAGAAAAATTAAGCAAAAATCCAAGATTAGCTATCGTAAATAAGCAGATCAGAGATATGGATCCCACTCTCGTTAAAGATATTAAATTACAAGCTAAAAAATTAATCGAAAATATAGAGGATGTCTAAACATTTAAAGGAAATCTATGGCTAAGAAATTAACACAAGAAGAATTGTTAGAAAAAATCCATCAAAAACTCTCAGATATTAATACTAATATGCTGAAAGTATTTTGGATTGTAGCTATTTTTGCTTTTTTATACTTTGGCTTAATGCTTCATCTTCTTAATAAGTAAATATAATTAAGGTTGACTATGACTAAAATTAAAAAAATACCGTCATCAGAAATCACTCCTGAGCATATTTATAATGATCGAAGAAATTTTTTAAAAAATTTAGGTTTAATTGTAAGCTCAACGGCGCTATCGACATTCACGAATAAAAGTTTTGCTGCACTCAGCGCGCTACCTTCTTTTATTCAATCAAAAGAGCATAAAAATGAAAAGCTTTCATCGCTTAAGGACATTACAAGCTACAACAATTATTATGAATTTGGCACTTCGAAATCAGACCCTCACGAACATGCAGATTTACTAAAAGTAGATCCATGGTCAATTTCTATTGAAGGCTCAGTTACTAAACCACTTACGCTAGATATAGATGAGCTTATAAAGCTTATCCCGATAGAAGAGCGTATTTACAGACTTCGATGTGTTGAAGGGTGGTCTATGGTCATTCCTTGGGTAGGTTTGCCATTAAACGCTTTACTTAAAAAGGTATCTCCTACTAGCAATGCTAAATATGTTGAATTTATATCTCTAAAGCGTCCAAGTGAAATGATTGGTCAAAAAGATGACATGCTAGATTGGCCTTACACGGAAGGACTGAGGTTAGATGAAGCTATGCATCCATTAACTATCCTAGCAGTTGGATTATATGGAAAAGTTTTACCAAAACAAAATGGTGCACCCATTAGATTAGTTGTTCCATGGAAATATGGGTTTAAGAGTATTAAAGCTATTACTAAAATTAAGCTTGTTGAAAAAATGCCTACAACAACTTGGATGAAAGCAAATCCAAAGGAATATGGATTCTACGCAAATGTTAATCCTGAAGTTGATCATCCTCGGTGGACTCAAGCCACTGAAAGAAGAATTGGAGAGAGTTTATTAGCGCCAAGACTAAAAACTAGGATGTTTAATGGCTACCAAGAGGAGGTTGCTCATTTATATCAAGGCATGGATTTGGATAGGTATTTTTAGGTCGCCTTGAAATTTAACCAAACATACGTGAAACGCTTAATTTTTATCTTAAGCTTATGGCCGCTTCTATCCATTAGTATCAATATCTTTCAGGATACGCTTGGTGCCAACCCTATTGAATTTATTGAGCGTCATTTTGGTAAATGGACACTTATTTTCTTATGTCTAACTTTAAGCATGACACCCTTAAGAAGAATAACAAATATCAGCCAGTGGATTTTATATAGAAGAATGTTGGGGCTCTTTGTTTTTTTCTATGCCTCAATTCATCTACTTTGCTATATAGCACTTGATTACCATTTCGATTGGGTTGATATTAAGAATGACATTATCAAACATCGTTATGTTCTCGTAGGCTTTTTAGCCTGGCTTTTACTATTGCCCTTAGCCATAACTTCCTCAGACAAGATGATTCGAAAACTGAAAGCAAATTGGAAACTATTACATCGCCTCATTTATGTCATAGCGATATTAGGTGTGCTTCATTTTATATGGCTTGTCAAAAAGGATATAACTGAACCTCTTATTTACGCTGCGATAGTTTCTATATTACTTATATTAAGATTAAATATTCTCAGGCGTAAAAAGTTATGACAGTCACTAAATTAACTGATTAGAAAAGTAATGATTGACGTCCCTATGATTCATTTCGTCTTTTCTAACAGCTTTAATGACGTCACTTAATCGTGCATCTTTCTTCAGATGCCAATAATCAATAGCTATTTTAGGCGCTGGGATATTTTCATATTTACCCTCAAGAACACCTTGCAAGTATTCTGTATAGCTAAACACAGCCTCCTCTTCAAAATATCCGACTAGGCGATGAGCTGTTTTTGGTGATACTAAATAAAGCAAAAAGAATAAATTATAAAAAATACCTTGCGCTAAAATAATTAAAAAACGCTCAAATGAATTAGGTTTGGCTATTTCAATGAAAGTCATTAAATGCATACGTTCATTTTCTGCCTCATCTAAAAGTATCTTTATCCACCCTCGGTCATTTTCTATTCGCCTTAAGGATTTGAGATGCTGCAATGTGCCCCCCACCATTCCAGGAACTCCAGCAACTGTCTCTAATATGACGGCTCTATGTCCGTATCGTCCAGCAAAAAAAGTATCTGCAAAAAAACGGAGAAATTTCGTGCAGGCTAAAGCAAAATAATCAGAAAAATTTTCAGCTTTATGATGTATGACTTTTTTAATCATGTTTTTTTAGAGTTGATTTAGCCCAGCGAGTTCAATTCAGAATCTTCAAATTCGAGATATATCGTAACACATCTCTTTTCCGCCCCTGAGTCTACATAAACCATTTATTTTCAAGATAAATTAATTCGATTACATTAACTTATCTGGTTTAATAATGTCAAAAGTTTAGTTTTTAAGTGATATCAAATGTGCTTTGAAGTGTTGGAATAATGACATCATTCCAATTGAGAGTCTCTCGAATGCTTTGCACAAAATGAACTGAAGCTGAGGGTTCGCCATGCACCACAAACACATGTTTTGGTTTTTGTTTAAACCCTTTTAGCCACTTAAGTAAATTATCTCGATCAGCATGCGCTGATAAGCCCCCTAAGGTATGAATCGAAGCTTTAACATCAATGTATTCGCCCATAATTTTGACCGAAGCAGCCTCATCCACTAAGCGACGCCCTAGGGTTCTTAGTGCCTGAAAGCCGGTAATGACAATGGCATTTTTTTCAAAGGGTAAATTATTCATTAAATGATGAAGAATTCTTCCAGCCTGGCACATACCGCTCGAGGAAATAATAATTGCGCCGCTCTTTAATCGGTTCAATGCTTTTGATTCTTCAACATCGCCTACAAATCGCACATCAATTTTATTTTTGTGTTCAAGTAACCATTGATAAAGTAATTTAGCATCATCATCAAGCTCATCTAAACAAGCTGTAGTCAATTCTGTCACCTTGGTAGCCATGGGTGAATCTACCCATACATTTAAATGAGGTAAACGATCTCGTCGAATCAGATCAGCGAGTATAAAGAGTATCTCTTGCGTTCTTCCAACTGCAAAAGCAGGCATGATGACATTGCCGCCTCGATTTAATGTTTTTGTTAGAATTTCCACTAACTCATCTTCTGTTTCCTTTAAGCCTCGATGAAGACGATCACCATAAGTCGATTCAACAAGTAACACATCTGCAGATTCAATGAGTTTTGGCTGACGGAAAATAGGCTTTTCGAACATGCCCAAATCGCCAGAAAAGACTAATCGCTTGGAATCCTTATTTTTTTCTTTAACGTCAATGACTGCGATAGACGAACCTAAAATATGGCCTGCCTCTTCGAATGTCACATCAATATCTTTGATAGGTGAAAACTTTTTAGAATAAGGAATGGGTTTGACTTGATTAAGCGATTCAATGGCTTCTTT
>CAIWQV010000129.1 GCA_903914945.1 uncultured Methylophilaceae bacterium | reverse complement strand
TTAAATGCCCGCCTGGATTTATAGGGCCTGTAGGAGTTAAATCTTCTATAAAAATTATGGCAGACAAGTCTGTCAGTATTTTGTCTGATTTTATCTGTGGTGCAAACGAACCTAAGCTTCACTTAAAGGGTGTAAATTTTGTGCGAGATCTCTCAGAGCCAATGCTTTATGCGGATTTAAGAAAAGTAGTTGAAGGTGATCTGAGTCCAGACAAGCAAGGAACGCTTCAAATATGCAGGGGTATTGAAGTAGGCCACATTTTTCAGTTAGGCAATAAGTATTCTAAAGCGATGAAAGCAGAATACTTAGACGAAAATGGCCAAACCCAAACTTTAGAGATGGGCTGTTACGGTATCGGGGTATCTAGAATTGTAGCGGCTGCGATTGAGCAATCGCATGATGATAAAGGCATTGTCTTTCCCGTTAATATTGCTCCTTTTGAAGTGGTGATTGCACCTATAGGTTACGACAAGAGCAGTGAAGTTAAAGCTTCGGCAAATAAAATTTATGACGCTCTTAAAGAAATAGGTGTGGACGTTTTACTTGATGATCGTGGTGAACGCCCAGGTATTATGTTTGCCGAAATGGAATTGATAGGCATTCCTTATAGAATTGTTATTGGGGATCGCAATTTAAAAGAAGGCAAAATCGAATTTCAAGGTCGATTAGATCAATTATCTAAATTAATTGATGAAAATCATATAGTTACAGAAATTAAATCTTTATTATCCCTTTAAAGTATTAAACTAATTTTTTATAACCAATTGATTTAATTAGGTTATTTTTGTCAAGCATTTATTACAAAATAATTACAATTAAGTGGTGTATTTATTAAAAAAAAAGGTTAGTATTCGGCAAGTAGTTAGTGATCGATGACCTGGAAGACTAGGGCCAATTGATAACTAAGTGCTCAAGTACTATAGCTCTTTGATGTATATATACAGTCAACTAACTTAGGAGATGTTATGTCGAAATCATTAGCAGTAGCAATCAGTGTTGGTGTAGTAGCAGGCCTTTGGACTTTCCTCGGAAGCGGTTATCTCAGCTTTGCAAGTATCGCGATTGGTTTTATAGCTTGGGCTGCATCTGGCCTAGTTGGCAAATCAGACGCAATGCAAAAAACAGTTATCGGAATGACTTTCGGCGCAATTATTGCATCAGTTGCTGTTTATCTAGCGGGTATTGAATTACCTGTGATAGGCGCAAATATTGCAGTAGGCGTTGGTGTAGCAGCACTCATTCTTGTACTTGTTGCTGATAAGGTGTCTCAAGTTGCTAATGTAGGCGTGAACGTTTTAGGTTTTGCGTCAGCTTTTACACTAGCACCAAGCGCAGCTAGCATCGGTGCAATGGATTTATCTAATCCAGTGGCTATTGTTTTAGTTTCAAGTATCTTGGGCGTAGTTGCAGGGAATTTAGCAGGAAGACTTGCGGCTGCAATTAAGTAATTATTTTAAGTAGTTTAAAAAAACGCACCCCAAGGGGTGCGTTTTTTTATTTAGATTTACTAGAGATTTTAAATCCGTAATAGGTTCCGAATTCACCTTCAGATTCGTTATATATAAAGAATAGATTATTTGTATAGCCGAGACCGTTGTAATGATTATGGGCTCTTAGTTTTATCTCTTTCGGTAATATCGATTTGCCAACATAATTACCTTTAGCATTAAAGATTAATACTGCTTTGTGATCGACATCGAGAATTGCCATCTCTTCCCCATCGATGCTTGTGGCCGCAATAAAGTTATCACTTAGATCGTCAAATGCGACACCTGCTGATTTTAAATCTAAATTAATTTCCCCTATCTTATTGCCGTCGTTAGCATCAATGACGATAACTTTGTCACTCCTCTTTTGTTTAGCAAAGTAATGATTTGATTTGGAATCGAACGAAGGCATCGTAGCTGAATCACCAAAGGCAGGATTAAAGCCTGAAACCTCTTTTGAACTACCTTTTAGATTACCTTGAGGGTCAAGGTCTAAAGAAAAAATACCAGTATTAGGGGCAAAACCGGCTTCACTCGATACATTATAAGTAATCGTTGTAAGCTGAAAGGTGACTTCGTTATAAAAAATAGAGCGATTATCAAACCCGGCTTGGGTTGAGGACAAATATTTTCCAGATTGGTCGTAAGTGTGAATAAGGGATTTAGAAATAGGGGCTTCAGTTTCTGAGCCCAAGGGCGCTAGGCCACCATCAGCAATATAATATTTTTTTTGGCCTGGTATAAAGGCGACTGTCATAGGTCGTGTAGTTGGTTTTTTAGCAAGCGCTATTTTAATTTCTGATTTTGCTTCGGGAAGCACATCAGCATAAATCGAGTAATTAAAGATTAAAAAACACAGGGCAATAATAATTTTCATAAATATATCTTCTTAGGTTAAGTTGTTAATGTTAGCTTGATCGTTCAATGAATGTAGCATCACCATAACTAAAGAAACGATATTCATGTTTAATAGCATGCTGGTAAAGTTTCTTCATAGTATCACTTCCGCTAAAAGCAGAGACCAAAATAAATAAAGTGCTTTTAGGTAAATGAAAATTGGTGAGCAACGCATCCACAATTTTAAATTTATAACCAGGCTTAATAAATATAGAAGTTTCTTTATATCCTGATTCAATGATTTCCTCTGAGTATTTACTTTCTAAGGCTCTAAGCACTGTAGTTCCAATAGCAATAATTCTTCCTTGATTGGCTTTAGTATTTTGAATCATTTGGATAGTTTCATCTGGCACATTAAAAGATTCGCTATGCATTTGATGGCTATCGAGATTGTCTTCACGCACAGGCTGAAAAGTCCCTGCTCCTACATGGAGCGTTAAAAAGGCATGTTTAATTTTTTTAGCATCTAATGCTTTGAAAATTTCATCAGTGAAATGAAGCCCCGCTGTAGGAGCTGCAACTGCACCTGATTCTTTTGCGTAAATCGTTTGATATCTTTTTTCATCAGTTTTGTCTGCACTTCTTTCGATGTAAGGCGGTAAGGGAATATGTCCGAATTGCTCTAGTACGTTATAGGCAGACAATATTGAATGAAATTTAATATGGAAAAGATCATTTTCTTTTTTGATGACTTTAATTACGACATCTTTATTAATCTCAAAGATATTGCCATCTAATATTTTTTTTGATGTCTTTAAATGAGCCAAAGCATGATGATTGTTGATAATACGCTCAATCATGATTTCAACTTTTCCACCTGTTATTTTTTTCCCAAATAATCTGGCTTTAATCACACGCGTATCGTTGAAGATCAAAAGATCATTTGGATTTAAAAAATCAATAAATTCGGTAAACTTTTTATCGCTGAATGACTTTGTATTTTTATTTAGAACAAGAAGTCGACTTGAATCCCTTTTTTGAAGGGGGGTTTGAGCAATAAGATGCTGGGGTAAATCAAAATTAAATTCTTCAATTAGCAATTATATTTATGCGCTTAATATTTCAAAAGAAATCTTTAAATAATCTGAATATTAGAATTATTTAATATGATTTAAAATAACATTAACTAAAGTTGCAAGCGTTAACAGCAAAAGCATAGCTACTAAAAAACCTATAATCAAAAAATACTTTATCCCATGTTTTTGAACAAAAGCATCGTCCTGAGAAAATTTTCTATTACTTTGGATGCCAAAAAAGGCAGATAAGATACTTTTTATGATGTGTAGCATAGTCTTTGCATTAAATTTTGAATTCCTATGATTTTAATATAGTTATCAGATATCAGCCGATATTATCTATAATGTTTAAGTTATAAGCTTCTAAAGGCCGGGATGGCGGAATTGGTAGACGCACGGGACTCAAAATCCCGCGCTAGTAATAGCGTGCGAGTTCGATTCTCGCTCCCGGCACCATAAATTAGAAATTATTTGAGATTTTTTCTATTGTGAACGTCAAGGCAAAATATGATTCAAATCAAAAAGTTAAAGAAAGGCACTTTAGACGAATTTATTATTCGTCCAAACCCTTCTATGCCATGGAAATTGATTAAAAAAATATACTTTTTTTTCCTTATTTTTATCCTCATAATTTCCTCAATACTCTGTTATTTTAGATTGTACTTAGCGATCCCTTTTTACGGCATTGAGGTATTGTTGCTTGGATATGCTTTGTATTTAACTTGCCTTAAAAGTACTTTTTATCAAATTATAAGAATCAGTTCCCGCTTAATTGAAATCAAAACTATTCAAGGAAAAAAAATAATTAAAGAGGAATTTAATCGAGACTGGAGTAAGTTTAGACTTGTGACAACATACTTTAATCGGCCTAGCTTCATCGTCATAAGCTCTCAGGGGAAAAATACTCGTGTTGGAGATTTTTTATGTGAGAGCGAGCGCTTAGAATTATTTAAAAAAATTTCATGATTACAATTTTTCGTATTGATTTTAAAAAATCCTACTGATAACATGAGGGACATAAAATTTCAGTAAATACAGAACATTTAACTTTTACGGTAAGGAACATTAAATGCATTTGAATAAGAGTATGGCTAGATTTTTATCTAATCTCACAATTATCGTCTCGGCACTATTCTTATTAAGCCCTGATATATTACATGCTGCTTGGGGTTTAAATATGACGCAAGGAGCTACCCCTATCAGTCAAGATGTTTATAACATGCATATGACTTCTCTATATGTAGTTACCGTTATTGGTATTTTAGTTTTTAGTGTGATGTTTTGGTCTATATTCCATCATCGGAAGTCGAAAGGCGTTAAACCAGCAAAATTCTCTCACAGCACAACTGTTGAGATAATTTGGACACTTATACCTTTCGCTATTATTGTTGCATTGGCAATACCAGCAACTAAACTTCTTGCAAGGATGGATGACACTTCAAAATCTGAAATTACTATCAAAGCAACAGGTTATCAATGGAAATGGAAATACGACTACATAAATGAGGACCTAACTATTTACAGCAATTTGGCCACTGATAGTGTTGAAGCTAGCCAGAGGAATTCAGGCATTGACCCAAAGACTGCTGATAACTATTTACGAAATACTGATACAGCTCTTGTGCTTCCTGTAGGAAAAAAAATTAGAATTATGACAACGGCAAGCGATGTTATTCATGCATGGTGGGTGCCTGATTTAGGCTGGAAAAGAGATGCTATCCCAGGATTTATAAATGACAATTGGACAGTAATTAATAAAGAAGGTGTTTATCGTGGGCAATGTGCTGAAATTTGCGGTAAGGGCCATGGATATATGCCTATTGTAGTAAAAGCTGTTCCAGAAAAAGAATACTTAGCTTGGGTTCAAGAAACAAAACTTGCATTAAAATCTAAGAAAGATAGTGGAGATAAAGAGCTTTCG
>CAIWQV010000128.1 GCA_903914945.1 uncultured Methylophilaceae bacterium | reverse complement strand
GCATTTCAACGAGCCTTCCTTTTGATATACAGTACAAATTAGTCCGTTCAATCAATGGGTTAGAGAATGCACACATCTTAAGACCGGGATATGCGATTGAATATGATTACTTTGATCCGCGTAATTTAAAGTCGAGTTTAGAAACCAAATCCATTCAGGGCCTATTTTTTGCAGGACAAATTAATGGTACAACGGGTTATGAAGAAGCGGCGGCCCAAGGACTCTTGGCAGGTACAAACGCGGCCTTGATGACGCAAGATAAAGATGCTTGGTGTCCTAAGCGAGATGAAGCTTATTTGGGCGTCTTAGTAGATGACCTCATTACACGAGGTGTTTCTGAGCCTTATCGCATGTTCACAAGCCGAGCAGAATACCGTTTGATGTTAAGAGAAGACAACGCAGATTTAAGATTAACTTCTATAGGCCGTAATTTAGGTTTGGTGGATGATGAGCGTTGGACTATGTTTAATAAAAAACAAGAAACGATCCAATCGGAAGAAGCGCGCTTAAAAAAATTCTTTATAAGACCACAAGATATTTCAATCGAAAAACAACAGGCTATTATTGGCAAAGCGATTGATCACGAATATAACTTGTTTGATTTATTAAGACGACCTGAAGTCAGTTTTGCAGGCGTAAAAGAATTGATGCAAGAAGATGCGGATCTGATTGATCCAGCGGTCAGAGAGCAAGTCGAAATTTCAGCGAAATATAAAGGCTACATTGTAAGACAACAAGAAGAAGTCGATCGCAGTCGAGATCAATTAGATTTTCCTTTGCCTTTGGATCTTGATTACAAAGAAGTGCACGGGCTAAGTGTGGAGGCGCAACAAAAACTAAATCTTCATAAGCCTGAGAATTTAGGACAAGCTTCGCGCATCTCCGGCATCACACCCGCGACTATTTCATTACTTTTAGTGTTTATTAAACGTAAAAATAAACCTAAAAAAATAACAGCGAAACGCCCAGCAAAAGCGGCATGAATGAAGCAATAAAAAAAGACCGAGATCTATTGGTCGAGGGCTTACATCGCATGAGTTTAAATTTATCTGATCAAATGCTAGATCAACTCATGGTGTATTTAAATTTAATTGAAAAGTGGAATCGCGTATATAACTTAACAGCGATTCGTGAGCGTGATGAAATGATTAAGCTACATTTTCTTGATAGCTTATCTATTTTGAATCATGTAGAGATGGAACATGTATTAGATGTTGGAAGTGGCGCAGGATTTCCTGGGATTGTATTGGCGATTACAAAACCCGAATTGAAAGTGACTGTGATGGATTCGGTGAATAAAAAAACAACATTTATGCAACAAGTGAAAAGTGAGTTATCGCTCACTAATTTAAATGTGGTGAATGCGCGCGTTGAAGATTATCAACCGACCATACTTTTTGATGGGGTGATCACAAGAGCGTTTTCGAGCATTCAAAATATGTTGTTAATGACCCAACATACATTACAAAAAAATGGCGCATGGTTGGCGATGAAATCAAAGGATGTAAAAGAAGAATTGAAAGTATTAGACGAAAATCAATACACATTGATTCCACTTGAAGTGCCGTTTATTAATGCTGAAAGATATTTAGTTAAATTAAAGAAAGAAAATATTTAGACATGCGTATATTAGCTGTGACGAATCAAAAAGGTGGCGTAGGTAAGACAACAACATCAGTCAACCTAGCCGCAAGTTTGGCTGCAAAAAATAAATCT
>CAIWQV010000127.1 GCA_903914945.1 uncultured Methylophilaceae bacterium | reverse complement strand
GGATTCATGCTGTCCTTCATAAGATTGAGGGTGATGAATTTAACAGTCGTTATTGGTATGAAAGGGCACAACAACCATACGATGCATATAACGACCCAAAGTTAGAACTCACCTTTATACAAGATAACTTATATAAAGCCCCTATGGATAATCAAGATGCGGTAGAAGTTACCTGTACTGACAATAGCAAGAAAGTGATTGGTTATATTTTAAATTACAGGCCAAAAGATCAATTAGAAATTTCATTGAATACAGTCAAGATTCGTATGCAGTATAAATCTGGTATCTTTGTTGGATCAATGGCGGGTATGGAGTTCGTAGTCCAGGAAGACTCATTACCTAGGCAATTTAAGGACTTTCATAGGTAGCTTTGGGTATTATTGACTTCGTATAATGTATATTATGTAAAATAGAATATACAGCTTAAATCAAATAGCCTTAAAAAGTATTTTAAGGTCCTCTGCTCCAATATCATTAGCTATCTTATTTGCTTCATCCAACCTAGATTGACTAAGGCCCACATTTAATTTCTTTTTGTAATATTTACTTTCTGCATATAAGGCTTTAGCAAGGTAATACATCCCCCCATTCTCTCGAGCAAGCCTCTCAAATTTAAAAAGTGTTCTCTCGGCTGAATCTAGATCATTATTCTCGAGATAATATAAACCTAGGTTGATACCAGATTCAGCATATTCAGCTAAAGAACTCGTCCGTTCAAAAGCCAAGTTAGCTTTTAACCCGTACTCTATAGCTTTAGTAAAATTCTTAAATGATGCATATGCAAAAGCAACTCGATTTAGATTAGCGGCACGCTCATCTACATTTGCTGCTAATTGATAGGCTTCAAGGAATGCGTTCGCAGCTTCATCATATCTACCAAGGAGTAATAAGGTTTCACCAGTTTCCATTAAAAAAAGACGCATGAAGGGCTTACTTGTTTTTACATGTGAAAAAGAATTGTTAAGATGCAAAAGGGCATCGTCGAATCTTTTTGCTTCTTTTAATGTGATGCCTTCTAGTAAATCAGCCATAAAATGATCAGTATCGCTCTTTGATAACTTACCCGCTAATTTAAAGTCATTTAAAGCCTCGTCAAAATGGTTAAGCTTTAAGTTAGCTTGCCCGTGACAAAAAGCAGATTTGAATTCACTCTTTTTTGTTTTTAGGGCATTTTCATATTGGTTGTCATTTAATAATTCATCACATGACTTAATTAGCTCTTTAGAGAAAATATTGGTTGAAAAAAATACACTCAATAGTATTAATAAAAATTGTGCTTTAAGTTTCATAGTTTTTTAAATTATAAGTTTCAAAAGTTCCTGTTGTGAAATAATTTTAATGCCAAGCTCTTGTGCAGTGGCTAACTTGCTACCAGCATCAGAGCCCGCAACGACATAATCAGTTTTTTTAGAAACGCTTCCTGCAACTTTGCCACCATTCATTTCAATGATTGATTTAACTTCCTCACGCGACATTGAAGGTAAGGTTCCAGTAAGCACAAAAGTTTTAGCCGCAAAAATTCCCGAAGCGGATTTCCTGATATCATATTTGGGCCAATGAACACCTAAACGTATTAGAGATTCAATAACTTCCCTATTCTTAGTTTGCCTAAAAAAATCACTGATCGATTTTGCAACTGTAGGGCCGATATCAGGCACAAGCTGTAAGCTTTCTTCCGTTTGTTGCATGATTTCATATAAATCACCGTAGAAGCCTGCAAGATCTTTCGCTGTAGACTCACCTACATTGCGAATACCAAGCGCATAGATAAATCGAGGTAATGATGTTAATTTGCTTTTTTCAATAGCATCTAATAAGTTCTGACTCGATTTTTCAGCCATGCGATCAAGACTGACTAATTGTTCAAGTTCTAATTTGTAAATATCAGCTAACCCTTGAATCAATCCTACATTAACTAATTGCTCAACAGATTTATCTCCCAACCCTTCTATATCCATAGCCTTTCGCGATGCAAAATGAATAATAGATTGTTTTTGTTGGGCAGGGCAAATTAGGCCGCCCGAGCAACGAATGATGGCTTCATCATCAATTCTGATCAGTGGTGAACCACACTCCGGACATTCTGTTGGCATTTTAAATTTCCTGATTGTTTTAGGCCTCTTATCAACTAGCACCCTTACAATTTCAGGAATCACATCCCCTGCTCTTCGAACGCTTACCATATCTCCAATATGAACATCCTT
>CAIWQV010000126.1 GCA_903914945.1 uncultured Methylophilaceae bacterium | reverse complement strand
TTAAGCGGAAATTCAAATATGATCATATGGGCATTATCAGGTCGATTTTATTTAACAGCAACTAAATTTAAATATTTTTCATGCAGCTTTTTAATAGAGCCTTCAAGCGACTCTATGGAACCATCATTGAGGATAACATCATCCCCTCTTTGAATGCGCGTATTACGATCTACCTGTTGGCTGATGATAGATTGCATCATGGCAATCTCCATACCATCTCTTTTCCTAACGCGTTCGATTTGGTCACTTAATTCACAATCAATTACAAGCGATCTCGAAATAAGAGGGACGTACTGATTTGTTTCAAATAATAATGGAATATCAATTACTACATATGGCTCATCAGAAAAGATACTTAATTTCTTTTTAACTTCGCCAAGTATTTTCGGATGAAGAATATTCTCAAGTTTTATTTTTAAATTTTTATCTGAAAAAATCATATCTCTTAATTTTTTTCGATCTAATTCATTTTCTTTATTAAATAAAGATTGGCCAAATAAATTTTTTATCTCTTGGATAGCTTCTTGATTTTTCTCTGTGATCTCTTTTGATATTTTATCGAGATCAATCACTTCAATATTTAATGATGCAAAAATTTTTGAAGCTTCGCTTTTGCCAGATCCAATACCGCCAGTCATCCCGATAATGAGCATGATTTACCTTGAGATTTTAATTTTTAAAAATAATATGAATAAATTTACTTGAAATTATAGAATTAATCACCATTAAATGATTGTGAATGATTTAAACTATGATTTATGAATGAATTACAAAACACATTAGATAATGCCACTCCGTCTGAAGATCATTCAGCCTGGGCTGATTTAGTAGTTTGTCGTGTGGAAGTTGATCTTCCTAATTGGCTATCACAGCTTGCAGGAGGTAGTAATTGGCAGGTTTATTCTGAATCTGAACACGATCATGCTATTAGTTTTTCCTTGCGCCAAGGTAAAAAAGAGGCAGAAGTGACGTTATTCAATAATGGCTATGCCCAAGTAGACCTCAATGGAAAATCAATTTTTGATGGTTCAATCACTTCGGGTAAAAATAAATGTGCGCACTTAAGTTATTACCGTGCCGATAATGGCGACCCTATTGTTCTAAATTAGTAATCTCTCAAGGTTACAAATTGTGTGAGCTCTAATAAAGCTTCTTTATGTAAAGAAGGTGCAATGTGTTGAATAAGCTTTTCAGCTTTTTCTATTTCTTCTTTTGCGAGTTGTCTCACATAATCGAGTGCCTTTGTTTCTTCAACAGCATTCAAAACACTTTCTAACTCTGTTAACCCGCCATTTTCAATGACAGCTCTAATAATATTTTTTTGTTGGGCATTGCCTTTTTTCATAGCAAATAAAAGAGGCAGGGTAGGCTTACCTTCTGCTAAATCGTCACCTAGATTTTTACCTATATCGTCAGGGTTACCAGATAAATCGAGGACATCATCTATAAGCTGAAAAGCAATTCCTATATGTTTACCAAATTGGGCAAGCGCTTTAATGTCAGAATCTTGAGCGCCACCGATAATAGCCCCAAGTTCAGCTGCAGATTCAAACAATTTAGCGGTTTTGTAATACACAACTTTTAAGTAATCCTCATCTTTAATAGAGGCGTTATGGATATTTAAAAGTTGCAATACTTCACCTTCTGCAATGGTATTTGTAGTATTGGCTAAGACTTCCATGACTTTCATATGATTGATTTTCACCATCATTTGAAATGCTCTGGAGTAAATAAAATCTCCCACCAAAACACTCGCAGAATTTCCAAAAATGGTATTTGCAGTTTTGTGATTTCTTCGTTTCGTGGATTGATCTACAACATCATCATGAAGAAGTGTTGCAGTATGAATAAACTCAATCACTGCAGCCAATTCATGATGCTCTTTTTTAACGGGACCAAATAAGCCGCCTACCAAAAGAAGAGTGCTAGGCCTTAGTCGTTTTCCGCCCCCTTGAATAATATGCCCTGCAACTTGGTTAACCAGTGGCACTTCTGAGTGAAGAGAAGAGCGAATAACCTCATTCACAGCTAGTAAATCGCTTTTAATTGGGGATAAAATGGCGCTAAGGGTCACAAAAACGAGGCTTAAATGTTGTTAAAGGCATATTTTAACATAGCCCTCTTCCCGGGGTTTGTAAGCAAAAAACCCTTATCTTTATCCCTGAAGAGTTTGCTTAACAAGCCTAATTTAAGTATAATTCGCGATTCTTTTAAAGTTGTTAAAGCTTGAGGTTTTATAATGTACGCAGTAATCAAAACAGGTGGTAAGCAATATCGCGTTAATCAAGGCGATAAGCTTAAGATTGAAAAAATAGCAGGCGATGTAGGCGCGAATGTCGTTCTAGATCAAATTTTAACAGTCGTTGATGGTGATAATGTGACTATTGGCTCACCTATTGTCAGAGGTGCTAGCGTTTTAGCCACTGTAGTGAGTCACGGACGTCATGATAAAGTGACAATTTTTAAAATGCGCCGTAGAAAACATTACCGCAAATCTCAAGGACACAGACAAAGCTTTACTGAGATTCAAATCGATAAGATATCAGCTAAATAATTTAAGGATAAATCATGGCACATAAAAAAGCAGGCGGAAGTTCAAGAAACGGTCGTGACTCCCAAGCCAAACGTTTAGGCGTAAAGGCTTTTGGTGAGACAGTTGTTTCAGCTGGTAGTATTATTGTTCGCCAACGTGGCACCAAAATGCACCCTGGCGTGAATGTAGGCATGGGCAAAGATCACACTCTTTTTGCAAAGGCTGACGGTAAGGTAACTTTTACCATCAAAGGCGCATTAAAACGTAAAACCGTTAATATTGTTCCAGTCTAAGCAATTCTAAGATTCCTTAAAGCCCTGTCAGTTGATAGGGCTTTTTTATTTGGTAAATTGATAATATGAAATTTATAGACGAAGCAACCATTAAAATTTACGCAGGTGATGGCGGCAATGGCATTGCAACATTTCGTCGTGAAAAATACGAGCCTATGGGAGGCCCAAGCGGAGGAGATGGCGGCCGAGGTGGCTCGGTATTTTTTGAAGCAGATCAAAATTTAAATACGCTTGTTGACTATCGCTATACCCGAACTTTAAAAGCGCAAAGAGGTGAGAATGGACGCAGTGCGGAATGTTATGGCGCGAAGGGTGAGGATTTAATATTAAGAGTACCTGTAGGCACGGTCATTTCAGACAAAGCAACTGGTGAGTCTTATGCGGATTTAAGCCATCATGGGAACAGGGCTCTTTTAGCTAAAGGGGGCAAAGGCGGTCTTGGTAATATTCATTTTAAATCGAGTATTAATCGAGCGCCTAGACAGTGCACCAAGGGTGAGCCTGGAGAAGAGTTCGAGCTTTATCTTGAGCTTAAAGTATTAGCTGATGTGGGGCTCCTAGGCATGCCAAATGCAGGTAAGTCTACCTTTATAAGATCTGTATCCGCTGCAAAACCTAAAGTCGCAGATTATCCTTTTACAACATTGCACCCGAATTTAGGTGTAGTGAGGGTAGGTGAGAATCAGAGTTTTGTGATTGCTGATATTCCTGGACTTATTGAAGGGGCATCTGAAGGCGCTGGTTTAGGACATCAATTCTTAAGACATCTTGCGAGAACTACATTACTCTTAAATTTAGTTGATATTGCACCTTTTGATCCTTCTGTGAATCCAGTTGATGAAGCGCGCGCTATTGTGAATGAATTAAAAAAATATGATGAGCTTTTATATCAAAAACCACGCTGGTTGATATTAAATAAAATTGATATGGTGGAAGATGTTGCAGATAAGGTAAAAGCATTCGTGAAATCTTTTGGTTGGACTGGCCCTGTATATTCAATCTCTGCGATTAAAGGGGTTGGCTGTAAAGAGCTTACATATGACATCATGACCTTTATTGAAGAAAATAAAAAAATTCAAAATGAAATCGTTATTAGCGAATAGCCATCGCATTATTATTAAAGTGGGCTCTAGCTTAGTCACCAATCACGGTGAAGGGCTAGATCAAAAAGCTATTGCTTCATGGGTAGAGCAGATCGCTCATCTCGTTAAATCAGGGAAAGAAATTGTTTTAGTTTCAAGCGGCGCTGTTGCTGAGGGCATGCAAAGACTTGGTTGGAAAGCGAGACCTACTTTAATTAATGAATTGCAAGCGGCAGCAGCTATTGGCCAAATGGGGCTAGTTCAAATTTATGAAAAGAATTTTTCACATCATGCATTAAAAGCCGCACAGATTTTATTAACGCATGACGATCTTGCTGATCGAAAAAGATATCTCAATGCGCGCTCTACATTAAATACACTTTTAGAACTTAAAGTGATTCCAATCATTAATGAAAACGATACTGTAGTGACAGATGAAATTCGTTTTGGTGATAACGACACACTAGCGTCATTGGTCGCTAATCTTATCGAAGCCGATCTCTTGGTTATTTTGACAGATCAACCAGGATTATTTTCTGAGGATCCAAGAAAAAATAAAGAAGCCAAGCTTATTCATCATGGTATTGCAGGAGACCCATCTCTAGAAGCAATGGCTGGTGGTGCAGGTTCTTCAATTGGTACGGGCGGAATGCTCACTAAAGTTTTAGCAGCTAAACGCGCATCTAGAAGTGGTGCCCATACAATCATTGCATCTGGCCAAGAAGAAAATATTTTAATTCGACTTAATCAAGGTGAAACCATAGGGACTCATTTAGAAAGCAAACAATTAAAAGTTGCAGCAAGAAAACAATGGCTTGCCGATCATTTACAATTAAGAGGTAAGTTGATATTAGATGATGGCGCTGTCGACGCGCTTAAAAAAGAAGGTAAAAGTTTATTACCTATTGGTGTTACTTCGGTTGAAGGAGATTTTGATCGGGGAGAAGTTGTACTTTGTTTGGATACAAAAGGCGGCGAGATTGCGCGAGGACTCATTAATTATAATGCAGCCGAAACAAAAAAAATTATGGGCAAGTCTACAAATTCGATAGAAAATTTATTAGGCTATATTGATCAACCTTCTTTGATTCATCGAGATAATTTAATTTTACTTTAAGATTTTTAAAGGGAGTTTTGTATGGCAGAAAATAAAAAACTTGTCGCCATTATTATGGGATCTGACAGTGATTGGCCAGTCATGAAATTTGCGGCACAAATGCTCGCAGATTTTGATGTGCCATATGAAGCTCAAGTCATTTCAGCGCATCGAACCCCAGATTTGATGTTTAAATTTGCTGAACATGCTTCACAAGAAGGCTATCAAATTATCATTGCGGGCGCAGGAGGTGCGGCTCATTTGCCTGGTATGGTGGCCTCTAAAACCACATTGCCGGTATTAGGCGTGCCAATTCCTTCAAAACATCTTCAAGGCCAAGACTCTTTATTATCTATTGTACAAATGCCAAGAGGTATTCCTGTAGCAACTTTTGCTATTGGTGAGGCAGGGGCTGCAAATGCAGGTCTTTTCGCAGTATCTATTTTGGCGCATGAAAATAAAACATTAGCTAAAAAGCTTGAAGTGTTTAGAGAGAAGCAAGCTAAAAAAGTTATTGACATGAATTTATCGGAGAAGCCTTGATTCAACTAGTTCAGCCGCTTTTACCTCCAGCTATGCTTGGCATTCTTGGTGGGGGCCAGTTAGGCCGTTTTTTTGTGATTGCAGCTCATGAGATGGGTTATAAAGTCACTGTATTAGATCCCGATCCAAAAAGTCCTGCAGGTACCATCGCGGATATTCATTTGTGTAATGCTTATGATGATCTGTCGGCGTTAGAGATTATGAGAAACACTTGTCAAGGCGTAACCACTGAATTTGAAAATGTACCTGCAGATAGCATGGACTTTTTATCGAAAAAGATACATGTGAGCCCTTCAGCAGAGTCCGTAAAAGTGGCTCAGCATCGCGTCCTTGAGAAAAATTTTTTAAAAGAATCAGGCCTTCCTGTAGGTCCTTTTGAAATTATTCGAGAAGATAAAGATTTTCCTTCAGATACTTCCTCTATTTATCCTGCTATTTTAAAAGTCGCTCGCTTTGGTTATGACGGTAAAGGTCAAGCAAGAGTTGCCTCACAAAAAGAAGCGATAGTGGCTTTCCATCAATTCTCAAGTCAGGAATGTGTTTTAGAAAAAATGCTTCCTTTGGATATGGAAGTTTCTTTAGTTTTGGCGCGAGATCAAAGAGGCCATATGGAGACATTTAATGTGGCAGAGAATATTCATACTAATGGTATTTTAGATATCTCTGTTGTGCCGGCACGTTCAACGCAATTGATTAATGATTTAGTGGATCAGCTTGCAAAGCAAGTAGCTCAAGCCCTTAATTACGTAGGTGTTCTGGGCGTTGAATTCTTTATTAGCGAGGGTAAGGTTTTTGTAAATGAGATTGCTCCTAGACCTCATAATTCTGGCCACTACACCATTGACGCCTCTGTCACAAATCAGTTTGAACAGCAAGTGAGAGTTCTAGCAGGTCTTCCGCTCGGAAGCCCAAGACTTCATTCATTCGCTGTCATGGTTAATCTCTTAGGCGACGTCTGGACAAACAACAAACAAAAAGAACTCGACTGGAATAAGGCTTTTAATGAACCTGGTTTAAAAATGCATCTTTATGGAAAACATGAAGCCAGATCAGGCCGAAAGATGGGCCACTTTACGGTCTTGGATACAAACTTAGATGAAGCCTTCGATAAGGCTATGAAGGTAAGGAAGCTTTTGGGGACTGCTTAGATCAAAGAGAGAAGCTCTCTTTGAAATTAAGCCATTGATTTGATTGCTGCGTTTAAGCGTTGTTTATGACGTGACGCTTTGTTTTTATGAATAATCTTTTTATCAGCGATACGGTCGATAACTGAAACATTTTCTTGGAAAGATGTTTTTGCAGCTGCTTTATCACCAGTTTGAATTGCTTTTAAAATCTTTTTAATTGCAGTACGCAAAGTTGAACGCAAACTTGCATTGTGAGCTCGTTGCTTCGTTGCTTGGCGGGCGCGTTTTCTAGCTTGTGCGGTATTTGCCATGTTTATCCTTTAGTTAATATCTTTTATTACGAAGGCGAGAATTTTAGCGATATTTGAGGTTTTATACAAGATAAAACGCTCATTTTAGCCCTAAATTTCAGTCATATCCCCTTGATATTCTAAGCTGATCAATATTTTTGTCGGAAACCTTGATAAAACGACCTCCATGCTAAAATCTTTGTAATTTAGTGACACTTAAATAGATAAATTCAATGAATCTTCTTAAAGCACTCGCAACCGTCGGAAGCATGACTTTCGTATCAAGAATTTTAGGTTTTGTGAGGGACAGTTTGATCGCCAAAATCTTCGGCGCAGGCATGGAAACAGATGCTTTTTTTGTAGCTTTTAAAATTCCTAATCTATTAAGGCGCATTTCAGCGGAAGGCGCTTTTTCTCAAGCCTTTGTCCCCATACTTGCTGAGTATAAAAACAAACGTAGCTATGAGGCGACCCACCTCTTGATTAATCACGTATGTTCATTATTAAGTCTTTTTCTAATAGCGATTACATGTATTGGTATTTTTGCGGCACCTTGGCTTGTCTATATTAGTGCGCCAGGTTTTATTGAGCATTCAGAAAAGTTTCAGCTCACTGTTGATTTATTAAGAATCACCTTCCCTTATATCTTTTTTATTTCCTTAGTGTCTATGGCTGGCGGCATTCTGAACACTTTCAATAAGTTCTCAGTACCTGCTTTAACGCCTGTATGGCTTAATTTATCTTTTATTTTCGCAGCATTATTTTTTGCTGATTATTTTGATCGGCCTATTCTAGTATTAGCTTGGGCTGTATTTATTGGAGGCGTACTCCAATTAATTTTTCAAATTCCCTTCCTAAGAGAAATTGGGTTTATTCCTAAATATCAGTTAGATCTTAAAGATGAAGGTGTGTGGAGGATTATTAAACTCATGGGGCCTGCAATCTTTGGCGTATCTATAGCGCAACTATCTTTGCTTATTAATACCATCTTCGCATCCTTTCTTGAAACTGGAAGTGTTTCATGGCTTTATTATGCTGATCGACTCATGGAGTTTCCAGCAGGCGTTTTAGGTGTAGCACTAGGTACAATTCTACTTCCAAGTCTTTCGAAATCTTTTTCAGGTAAAGATCAAAAAGAATACTCAGGCTTACTTGATTGGGGCCTAAGACTGACATTTATTCTTGCTGCACCAGCAGCTGTTGCATTGGCCGTGTTATCACTGCCTTTAATTGCGACCTTATTTCACTATGGCGCTTTTAATATGCATGATGTTTTGATGACCCAACAAGCTACCATTGCATACAGCTTTGGACTGATGGGTCTAATCATGATTAAAGTATTAGCACCTGGATTTTATGCGAGACAGAATATTAAGACACCAGTCAAAATTGCACTCTTTACATTATTCTCAACTCAGCTCATGAACATGATATTTATTGGACAGTTTAAACATGCAGGCTTAGCGCTCGCGATTGGTTTGGGTGCATGCCTAAACGCAAGTCTTCTTTATTATCATTTAAGAAAAGGTAACTATTACAAACCACATGCAGGATGGGGGCGATTTTTAATAAAACTTTTTGTGGCATTAGTTTTAATGGGCCTCACTTTGTTTTATTTAAAAGGAGATTCATCGCTTTGGCTTGAGTATTCCATTTCAAAAAGATTGATTTACTTACTAATGCTAATTTTTGCTGGGTCTGTTGTTTACTTTGGTTCACTATGGATGATGGGGTTAAGACTTCAATCATTCATTCGAAGAGCTATTTAAGTTTTTGTGATGCAAGTCTTTCGCCATTTTCCATTAAGTTCAGAAACGCCTATTGGCCTTACAATTGGCAATTTTGATGGTGTTCATATAGGCCATCAAGCCCTTATTCAAAAACTTACAGAGGAATCTAAAAGAAGAAAAATTACACCATCGGTGATGACTTTTGAACCGCATCCTAAAGAATTCTTTGTGCCCGAAAACGCACCTACTCGACTTACAAGTTTAAGAGAAAAATTAGAGTTTTTTTTAAGTTGCGGCGTTGAAAATGTTTTTATATGTGCCTTTAATAAAAAATTTGCAAGTATTTCTAGCGAAGTGTTTATGTGTCAAATATTAAAAGAGCAATTAAAAACAAAACTAATCATCGTAGGAGATGATTTCCGTTTTGGAGCGCAACGGCTAGCGGGCATCGAAGATCTAAGAAAAAGCGGATTTGAATTATTCGAAATTCCAGAAATTGATGTGAAAGGTAAGCGAGTATCAAGCACATCAATTAGAGAAGACCTCAAAGAAGGCCGTATTGAGTCAGTAACTACATTCTTGGGAAGACCTTATACAATCAGCGGAAAAGTGGTTGAAGGAGATAAGCGCGGAAGACAAATGGGTTTCCCAACTGCCAATATTCATATGAAGCATACGAGACCGGCGCTAACGGGCGTATATGCGGTAAAATTAGGAAATAGAAATGGTGTTGCTAATCTTGGAATCAGGCCCACAGTTGCAGGCATCCCAAAACTTTTACTAGAAGTTCATTTGCTTAATTTCAATGAAGACATTTATGGGCATCATGTTCAGGTGACTTTCATGGAAAAAATTAGAGATGAAATGAAATTTGAAAATATTAATGCACTCATTGAGCAAATTAAAAAAGACGTAGCGCATGCAACACATTATTTTGAAAAATAAAATATATGACCGAAGAAAATAAATATCAATTAAATTTGCCAGACACGCCATTCCCCATGCGGGGAGATCTGGCTAAGCGAGAGCCTCTTTGGGTTAAGCGCTGGCAAGAATTTAAGCTTTATCAAAAAATTAGACAAAAAAGAAAAGGCGCTAAAAAATTCATTCTGCATGATGGCCCACCTTATGCAAACGGTGATATTCATATTGGGCATGCTGTTAATAAAATCTTAAAAGATATTATTGTTAAATCAAAAACTTTATCTGGGTTTGATGCGCCCTATGTTCCAGGATGGGATTGCCATGGACTCCCAATTGAGCTTGTTGTAGAAAAATTGCATGGCAAAAATATTGACCCTCAAAAATTTAGAGAACTATGCAGGGAATATGCAGCAACGCAAGTTGAAAAACAAAAAAATGATTTTATACGTTTAGGCATATTAGGGGATTGGAATCAACCTTACCTCACGATGAATTTTGAAACCGAAGCCGATATTATGAGATCGCTCGGACATATTCATCAAAATGGTTATCTATACCAAGGAAGTAAGCCTGTGCATTGGTGTGTTGATTGTGGTTCAGCATTAGCTGAGGCTGAAGTGGAGTATGAAGATAAAACTTCACCTACCATTGATGTTGGTTTTAAAGTTTCAGAGAGTGATAGCTTAAAAAATATATTCAATATTAAAGATGTAAAAGATACGTTCGCAGTGATTTGGACAACGACACCTTGGACGCTTCCAGCAAACCAGGCTGTATGTGTTCACCCTGAATTAAATTATGGTTTATATAGCACTGAAAAAGGCAATCTTATTCTTGCTGAGGATTTGGCTGAAAAAAATCTTACGCATTATGGTTTGGAGTCTTTTAAGAAGTTAGCTTCATGTAAAGGCCAAGCTTTAGAGCATCTCAAACTTATCCATCCATTTTATAAAAAAAATGTTCCTATCATATGTGGCGACCACGTCACTCTAGATGCTGGAACCGGCCTAGTTCATACAGCACCCGCACACGGCCTAGAAGATTATGCAGTTGGTATGCGATATCAATTGCCTGTAGATAATCCAGTTAATGAAGAGGGAAAGTTTTATTCTTTTGTGGAACAGTTTTCTGGTGAGAGTATTTGGGAGGCTAATAAAAAAATTATTGAAACATTGGACACGAATCAATGTTTATTTGCTTCGAAAAAATTATCACATAGTTACCCCCATTGTTGGCGTCATAAAACACCTGTGATTTTTAGAGCTACACGCCAATGGTTTATTGGGATGAATCAAGAAAATAATAAAAAGACATTACGCGATAAAGCAAACGAAGCAGTCAGTCACACCACTTTTTATCCAGATTGGGGTAAAGCGCGCTTAGAGGCTATGATTAAAAATCGCCCAGACTGGTGCGTTTCACGTCAAAGAAACTGGGGTGTTCCGATGCCACTTTTTGTTCATAAAGAAACATACGAGCTACATCCGCGCACGAATGAATTAACTGAATTAGTTGCTAAAGAAGTTGAGAAGTCAGGTGTTGATGCTTGGTTTAATTTAGACGCTAAAACATTACTTGGCGAAGACGCTAATCAATATAAAAAAATAAGTGACACATTAGACGTGTGGTTTGATTCAGGAACAACGCATGCTTCAGTATTAAAAAAACGTGAAGACTTATCTTATCCAGCTGATCTTTATCTAGAGGGTTCAGATCAACATCGGGGCTGGTTTCAATCGAGTTTACTCACAGGTTGTGCAATTGATGGAAGAGCGCCTTATGAATCTCTGTTAACGCACGGGTTCGTGGTTGATGGTGGTGGTCATAAGATGAGTAAATCTAAGGGCAACGTTGTAGCGCCGCAAAAAGTTATGGATCAATACGGGGCTGATATTTTAAGACTCTGGGTAGCCTCTACAGATTATTCTGGCGAACTTACAATTTCAGATGAAATCTTAAAGCGAGTTGCTGAAGGATACAGGCGCATACGAAATACTTTACGCTTTTTACTAGCCAATCTTGGCGACTTTGATGCTAAAAAAGATTTACTTCCTGTCAAGGAATGGCTATCAATAGATCGCTATGCATTACATTTAACGCATCAGCTTCAAGATCATATTAAAAAAGATTATGCATCATATGAATTTCATTTGGGTATGCAAAACTTTGTAAGTTTTTGTTCTGAAGATCTAGGTGGATTCTATCTTGATATTTTAAAAGATCGCCTTTATACCTCTAGTGAGAATTCAAAAGCAAGGCGAGCTGCTCAAAGCGCAATCTTCCATATTACACATGCCTTAATGAGATTGATGGCCCCTGTTTTAAGCTTTACAGCAGATGAAATTTGGCAGATTCTCATGCCACAAAGCGATGAATTAGTGTTTATGGATGAATGGTATGACATACCATCTCACGAGCTTAATGCTAGGGAGTTATTAGCTTGGGAGCATATTATTCATGTACGCACAATTACTAATAAAAAAATTGAAGAGTTACGTGAAAAAGGATTAGTAGGTTCTTCACTGCAAGCTGAGATCGATATCTTCGCTTCAGGTGATATTTATCAATCTTTATCGATACTTCATGAAGATCTTAAATTTGCGATGATTACATCGAGTGCAAAGCTTCATGAAAGACAAGGTGATCTGCATATTGATGTACGCGCAAGTCAACATAAAAAATGTGATCGATGCTGGCATTATCGCGAAGAAGTTGGATCTCACAAAGAACACCCAGCTATTTGCAATCGATGCATCAGTAATCTTTTTGAAGAAGGCGAAGTAAGGTCGCATGCGTAAATATATTTTGATTTCATTGTCGATCGTTATTTTGGATCTCATATCTAAACAATGGATATTTAATCACCTAGATTTAGGAAGCGCTTTAATGGTGAACTCGTTTCTTAATATTGTCCATTTTCAAAATACGGGAGCAGCTTTTAGCTTTTTGAGTGAAGCATCTGGCTGGCAGAGATATTTCTTTATAGGCATCTCGTTGGCTGCAATTATTATCATTATCCGATTAATTCATCAGCGATTAAAACAGCCACTATTGTGTCTAGCACTTTCTTTTATTCTCGGTGGGGCCATAGGTAACTTATGTGACAGAAGCTATTATGGTTTTGTCATCGATTTTATTTATGTTCACTATGAAGCTTTTTACTGGCCAGCATTTAATGTGGCAGATAGTTTTATTTCGACTGGTGTCGCTTTAATTCTTTATGATGCTTTTAAAAACAAAAAACCCTTATTGAGCTAATTATGCCTGACTGGAAAAAACTTATAGAAGGTAAAATCGCACTTGCTAAAAAAGGTTTAAAGCGAAGTGAGCCAAGCCAAAAAGATCGTATTCCCGCAGGACAAACCTTGACGACTAAATTTCCTGTACTTGATTTAGGTATCAGGCCTGAGGTAGATGAGAACAATTGGAGATTAAAAGTATTTGGTCTTGTTGAAAATGAAATTGATTTGGACTGGGCGTCCTTACTAAAACTTCCTCAAACAAGAGATGTTTCTGACTTTCATTGTGTGACACGTTGGTCAATGCTGGATGTTCCATGGGAAGGTGTTTTGGCGAGAGATATTTTGAGCTTAGCTAAGCCGCTAGATAAGGCAAGCTTTGTAACACTTCATAGTTATGACGATTACACGACCAATATTCCATTGGAAGTCATGTTAGATGATGATGTAATTGTCGCACATCATGTTTTTAATAAACCTTTGGAAAATGAACATGGCGGCCCAGTAAGATTAGTCGTGCCTAAACGCTATGCTTGGAAAAGTGCAAAATGGCTTAAAGCCATTGAACTGCATGCAGAAGATAGACCAGGTTTCTGGGAAGTGCGCGGATACCATAATGATGCCGATCCATGGCTTGAAGAACGATTTTCAGAAGGCCAATAATTTATTTTTTGTTATACTCCTAGCATAATGAAAAGCACATATAAAAAAATAGGAAGTTGGATTGCAATTTTTGCATTGCTTTTAACATCCTTTATGCCATTAATTTCACATGCTGTTGAGTCAAAAGACAGCACTCATAATGTAGAGAGAATTTGCACTTCTCAAGGCGTTAAATTTATTTCATCTGAAAATCATAGTTCAGATAAAAATCAGACAAATATTAATATGATACATTGTGCTTATTGTTCGATAACTTCAGATAAAAATTATTTGCCAGAAAGTAAAGTACAGCTAGGTTTGACTTTAATTCCTAATGCTGCGAAATTCTTCCTTGAATATGAATCGCCAATATTAGTAGCATATTTCAGAACTTCCTTCTCCCCCCAAGCTCCACCCTTAGTTTAAAAATTCACTTTTGTCATGATTAAATTCAGTAATTGAATTTA
>CAIWQV010000125.1 GCA_903914945.1 uncultured Methylophilaceae bacterium | reverse complement strand
GCATTAAAACAGGATAAATTGATGGGTTCATTTTTGAGTGTGGTCATGATCAGGGGATACAACGAAGCAGGAGGCCTAGCTTTTGGTTCCGGCGTTGTCGTGAGCGAGAATCAAGTCATCACAAATTGTCATGTTTTAAGAAGAACAAAACAGCCCTGGGTATCTCAAGGAGAAGAAACTTACTCTGTCACTTCTGTCAAAGCAGATCGCTGGCATGACTTATGTTTAGTGACTACTTTTGGTATGCCCAATAAACCCGCTATCTTAGGTAAAAGTACAGACCTTAAAAAAGGTCAAGAAGTTATCGCAATTGGACACTCAAATGGTGTCCCTGCGCCCTTAACCTCGGCAGGTAATGTGAAATCAACTTACGATCTTGATCAGGGAAAAATCATCTTAAGCTCAGCTCAATTTCGAATGGGTGCATCCGGAAGTGGTTTATTTGATACAGAAGGACGTCTTGTAGGGATCAATACGTTTAAAACTTCTGGGCGCAATTCCTTTTACTATGCCCTCCCTATTGAGTGGCTCAATTCACTCAAAAATAAACCTGCGGAAACTAATTTTCCAATCACAGGGGTGGCACTTTGGGAAGAAGAAGAGGATAAGAAACCACTCTTCCTTCAGGTTGCAATTCCAACCCTCAAAGAAGATTGGAAAAAACTATTAAATGTATCTTCCGAATGGACAAAAAAAGAAAGTAATAATGCTGAGGCTTGGTTTGAGCTTGGTTTCGCGAACGAACATCTTAATGACCTGAATGCAGCTGAAAAAGCTTATCGTCAATCCATTAAATTAGATGATCAAAATACAGATGCGCTTATGCATTTAGGTTTCATTGCTAAATCTAAGGATGACAAAAAAGAAGTAAAATTGATTCAAGATCAAATCACTAAAATTAATCCGGAGCTTCTTGAGGATTATTATAAGCTCGTCGGATGCTCCAAGACTTGCGAATAGATTAAAAGTCTATTTCAACTCAAGTTCTTTTTGCGTAAAATAGGGGCATTCATTAATCACCCTTGGACCAAAATTGTCAGCCATCAAATTATCTGAATGTGTCGGCCGTATCAAAGAGTCTCCAACACTCGCTATTACAGCTAAAGCTGCACGCTATAAATCCGAGGGCAAAGATATTATTGGCCTTGCGGCTGGCGAACCTGATTTTGATACACCACAACACATTAAAGACGCTGCAAAAAAAGCGATCGACAATGGCTTTACTAAATACACACCTGTTTCCGGCATCCCATCATTAAAAAAAGCAATTATTGATAAGTTTAAACGTGACAACAATCTTGAATACGCACTTAATGAGGTTATTGTTGGTGTAGGTGGTAAACAATGTATTTTTAATTTTTGTCTTGCCGTTTTGAATGCTGGTGATGAGGTAATTATCCCTGCACCTTACTGGGTATCTTATGCAGATATTGCATTAGTCTCAAATGCAAAACCTATTATTGTTGAATGTGGCATTGAGCAAAAATTTAAAATGACTGCATCCCAGCTTGAAAAAGCTATTACGGCCAAAACAAAACTTTTACTTTTAAATTCACCTTCTAATCCGACGGGTGCAGTTTATTCAAAAGAAGAATTAGCGTCACTTGCGGATGTACTTGTTAAACATCCTCAGATTTTAATTGGAACTGATGACATGTATGAGCATGTCAAATTAAAAGATATGCCTTTTTATAATATTCTAAACGTAAACCCAACATTGAAAGATCGCTGTGTAGTCATGAATGGTGTATCGAAAGCATACTCGATGACAGGCTGGCGAATTGGTTTCGCAGCCGGGCCAAGTTACATTATAAAAGCTATGGAAATACTTCAATCACAATCAACATCGAATCCTACTTCGATATCTCAAGTCGCTGCTGAAGCTGCACTTTCAGGTGATCAAGCATGTATGGATCCAATGATTAAAGCTTTTAGAGAAAGGCATGCTTATGTAGTAAAAAGCTTTAATGAAATACCTGGTTTATCTTGCATTGAAGCAGAAGGTGCGTTCTATGCTTTTCCTGATGCAAGAAAAGCCATCGAACATTTATTTAATCAAAAGATTTTAAAAGAAAAAACAGATCTCGCTTTAGCTGACTACTTGCTAGAAAAAGAAGGTGTGGCAGTCGTGCCAGGATCGGCATTTGGTTCAGATGGTTACTTCAGAATTTCATTTGCAACTTCTATGGAAAATCTTGTAGAAGCAATGAAACGCATCAAACGCGCCCTCTCTGTTTAAATGAGGGCTCAATTCAAGTATAATTTACAACTTGATTAAGTTGACCTTACAGCAGTAACTGTTTTATGATCACGTTCTCAATTCCTCGATAGCTCAGCTGGTAGAGCAACGGACTGTTAATCCGTGTGTCCCTGGTTCGAGCCCAGGTCGAGGAGCCAAATTCAAAAGCCCATACAAATGGGCTTTTTTTATTTGAGATAGATAAGCTTGATATAGCGATAATAAGTACCTTCTGCAACAGAAATCGCAAGCATCAAACCCTCGCGACCATCAAGAAAACCAAGCCTTACAATATAAGTGCGAATAAAAGCCCATAAAGCATGAAAAATTGCTTTTCTAAGACTTCCTTTTTTACCTTTACTTTTAAGGTCTCTAGCACCAAGACTTGAGTAGACATTGATCTTTTTTAGTACGGTTTCAAAATCTCTATATGAGTAATGAATTAAGGGCTCTGACAAATGCCCTATTTCATACTTACTAACAAGATGTTCATGTACGTGATGTTCTGAAAATTTAGCGCTACCTTTTTTGAAAAGTCTTTTTGTTCTGTCTGGCTGCCAGCCTGAATGTTTTATAAACCTAGAAACAAATAAGGAGCGTCGAGGCACATCATAAACATGAAATTCTGAACGATGAATGGCCTTTAAAATTTCTTGTTTAAGGGCTGGTGAAATTCTTTCATCGGCATCCAAAGAAAATATCCATTCATGCTTGGCTAATTGAATAGCTATATT
>CAIWQV010000124.1 GCA_903914945.1 uncultured Methylophilaceae bacterium | reverse complement strand
TGGCTGCATCTTTTTGCGGGATACCAATTTGATAATAAAAACGATTTAACACCCAGCACTGGAGCTGTTCTTTAGTGAGTTTTCCTTCGTACATCATCACATGGAAAGGATGGTAGATATGATAGCCCTTACCTTTCTCACGAAGCTTTTCTTCAAATTCCGCTCTTGTCCAAATTTTATCCATACCTACCGATTCCTTTTATAAAACAAAATCCATACCGTCGTATGCAACTTCAATCCCATGTTCAGTTAAGATCTGGCGCTCTTTTGAGTCTTCTCGCAAAATTGGGTTTGTATTATTAATGTGTATCAGTACTTTTTTAGCATTAGGGTAACGATCTAATACTTCAATCATACCGCCCTCACCCGATTGAGGATTATGACCAATGTCTCTGGCTTTCTTAGTCATTAAACCCATATCTATCATTTCTGTATTCGTCCAGAAAGTACCATCCACCATAATGCAATCTGCTTTTTCAAATAAGGGTGGTAAGTGAGGCTCGATCTCACCTAAGCCTGGTGCATAAAATAATCGCTTCTGTGTTTTTTTATCTTCGATCAACATACCAATCGTATCGCCTGGATGAGGATTATTTCGATGTGGTGAATAAGGTGGTGCGGCACTTTTTAATGCAACAGCCGTGAATGTAAGATTTTCTATTTGAGGTATTTCAAAAGAAGTTTTTCCATCCGTTGAAATCTCGTGATGATTGACGCCACAATAGTGATCTAAAATTTTTAAGAGTGGGTTACCTGTAGTGAGATCTTGATACACCATGTCCGTACAATAAAGTTCACGTCTTTGTGTGCCTTCACGAAGCATGAGTAAACCTGTGGTGTGATCAATTTGCGCATCGATAAGCACAATAGCTGAAATACCACTATCGCGAATCGCTCGACCCGGCTGCAAAGGTGGAAAATCTTGTATTTGTTGCAACACATCAGGCGATGTATTAAAAAGAACCCAACGTACGCCGTCAGAACTTACACATATAGAAGATTGTGTGCGTTTTGTAGCTTTGATAGTGCCTTTTCGAAGACCATCGCAGTTGTGACAATTACAATTCCACTGAGGAAATCCACCACCCGCACCCGCACCTAATACATGTATATGCATAGAACCCTGTCGATGAGATCAATATTTAATAATGGGATGATACTGAGGGAAAAACACCTAATCTCATAGTGGAAATTAGCTAAAGAGAACTCATGAAATCCATGAGTTCCTTAAAGTATTTCGCGACCAATCACCTTAGCAATACCTCTTAATTCACCCATAAGTGTAATAAGCTCTTGAGGATTAATGGCTTGATCAGCATCACACCATGCTTCACATGGATTAGGATGCATTTCTACTAAAAGACCATCAGCGCCAGCAGCAATGGCTGCTCTCGATAATGCCGCTACCATCCATGCCTTACCGCCCGCATGAGAAGGATCCACAATTACTGGAAGATGCGTTTCTTTTTTTAATACTGGGATCGCTGTAACATCTAATACATTGCGATAGTAAGTTTCAAAGGTTCGAATACCACGCTCACAGAAAATAATATTATGATTACCGCCTGCTGCAATATATTCAGCGGCCATGAGCCACTCAGAAATCGTTGCAGACATACCACGCTTTAAAATGACTGGCACATTCACTTTGCCTACTTCTTTTAGTAGTTCAAAATTTTGCATGCTACGCGTACCAATTTGAATCACGTCCACTTTATATTTCATGAAAGTATCAAGCTGTCTTGCGTCCATAAGCTCAGTTACGATAGGTAAGCCTTCTTTGTCTGCGGCCTTTCTAAACATTTCTAAACCTTCAACGCCTGTGCCTTGGAATGTATAAGGACTTGTGCGAGGTTTAAATGCACCACCGCGCATCAATCTCACTCCAGCAGCTTTAACAGCTTTCGCAGATTTTTCCATCTGATCAGGAGTTTCAACAGAACATGGACCTGAGATAATTTGAATTTGCTTGCCGCCTATGAGATTACCTTTAATATCAATGACGGTATCTTCTTTATGCCATTCGCGCGCAACAATTTTATAAGGTTTAACAATGTGGAGCGCTTGCTCAACGCCAGGAAGCGACTCTAAAAGTTCAGGGTCAAGGCTTCGCTCATCTCCAATTGCGCCGATCACAGTTCTTTCGGTGCCACGGGAAACATTAGCTTCCAGCCCCTTTTCTTCTATACGCTTAATCACCGATTCAATTTGCTCTTCGGTTGCAACGTTGCTCATTACAATAATCATGCTAAATCCTAATTTAAATAATCGTTTCTAGTGCTTGAATAAATCTTTCATTTTCTTCTTTAAGGCCAATACTCACGCGCAAATAATCTGGCATTTCATAATTAGCCACTGGACGCACTATGATACCCGCCTTTAATAAAGCCTCGTAGACCTGGGGTGCTTTATCTACTTTAAAGCTTATAAAGTTACCAAAAGTAGGAATAAAACTTAACTTAAGCCTTTGGAGCGCTGATTCTAGTTGTATTTTTCCATTATTATTCAGTATTTTACTCTCACTGACAAATGCGTCATCCATTAATGCAGCAACTGCAGCATCTTGGGCAAGACTATTCACATTAAAAGGCTGTCTCACACGATTCATAAATTGAATAATCTCAGGATGAGAGGTCCCAAAACCCACTCTTAATCCAGCTAAACCGTAGGCCTTTGAAAAAGTCCTTGAAATAATTAAATTAGAAAATTGAGCAAGCCACGAGAAACTCACTGACTTATGCTCGATATCTAAATATTCATCGTAAGCCTCATCCAAAACCACAATAATATGCGATGGAACTTTCATTAAAAAAGCTTTAAGTTCATCTTTGGGAATAAGAGTACCCGTTGGATTATTAGGGTTAGCAATGAAAATCATCTTCGTTTTTGAAGTGATTGCTGCAAACATTTTGGCAAGATCATGCGCAAAGTTTTTAGCAGGTACCTTGACACCAATAGCCCCCATAGCTTGAGTCACAAGACTGTAGACAGCAAAAGCATGTTGCGAAAATATGACTTCATCACCCACTTTTAAGAATGTGCGCGAAGCTAATTCAAGAATATCGTTTGACCCATTTCCAAAAATTAAACTGTCGGGATCTAAATTAAACTTAAGACTGACGGCATTTTTAAGTTTAAACGCATTGCCATCTGGATAGCGATAGATTTCATCGATCGATTTTAAAATCACTTCGCGAGCTTTAGGACTCATGCCTAAAGGATTTTCATTGGAAGCTAATTTCACAATTGATGATTCTTCTAATTTATATTCGCGCGCAAGCTCAGCGATAGGTTTGCCGCCTTGATAAGGGGCAATATCACAAATATATTTTGGAATCAAAGATTGAATGGACATAATGAACTATTAAAATATCTTAAATGGCATGCTAGCGCATCAATCCATTAAGTCAAATTAGATTGAGGATATGAACCTAGGACTTTTAAAAATGATGCTTTAGATTCAATCTCTTTGAGAGATGCTGCTACTTTTGAATCTGTTAAATGGCCTTCAACATCAATAAAGAATACGTATTCCCAAAGACCTGTTTTTGAAGGACGGGACTCTAACTTACTCATACTCACTTTATTTTTCGCGAAAGGCTCAATCATTGATGCAATAGCACCCGGCTGATTTTTTGCAGCCACAATAATCGATGTTTTATCTAACCCAGAAGGTTTGACTTCATGATTAGAAATGACTAAGAATCGAGTAGAGTTCTTAGGGTCATCCTCAATATTTTCTGTTAATACAGGGGTATTAAATAATGCCGCAGCGCGCATGCTTGCAATCGCAGCAGCGCCCTTTTCTTTCGAAGCAATTTTTACAGCCTCAGCATTACTAGAAACGGATTGCAATTCAATACCCGGTGCATGATGGACAAGCCATTGATGACATTGAGATAAAGATTGCGTATGTGAATAGATTTTTTTAATACCTGACAAATCTTTTTCATTGCTAATTAGATTGTGATGCACAGGTAAAATAATCTCAGCGCATATCAGCGTGTTAGTAGTAAGAAGCAGATCAAGCGTACGATTGATAGCGCCTTCAGTTGAATTCTCAACAGGGACGACACCATAATGTGCTTTGTGTGATTCAACGAGATGGAACACTTCGTCAATACTTGATGTTTGCATCGATACTATAGATTCACCAAATTGCTTCATAGAAGCTTCTTCACTAAACGTGCCAAGTGGCCCTAGAAAAGCGACAGTGATTTGTTTTTCTAGCGCTCTGCAATTAGACATAATGCTCTTATAGATACTTTCGATACTTTCATTAGAAAGTGGTCCTTGATTTTGCTCGACTAAGCGACGCAAGACTTGAGCTTCACGTTCTGGACGATAAATAACGCCATCTGTTTTCAGACTGCCAATGTTTGAAGCCAATGAGGCTCTCTTAGAAATGAGCTCTAAAAGTTCATTGTCGATTTTATCGATCGCATCTCTTAATTTTTTTAATTCATCTGTCATATATTTAGTGTGTCTTTGCAAAATCTTTCATGTAATCTACGAGTGTCTGAATACCTTCAATCGGCATGGCATTGTATATCGAGGCTCTAATACCACCTACAAGGCGATGTCCTTTTAAACCGATCATACCTAAATTTTCAGCGCCTGTTACAAAAGATGCATGTAAATCTTCATTATGAATTCTAAAAGGTACGTTCATACGAGAGCGATTTTTTAAATCAACAGGGTTGGAGTAAAAATCTGTTGAATCGATATAGTTATACAATAATTCGGCTTTTTTAATATTTTGTTTTTCAATCACTGAAAGTCCACCGAGCTCAATGAGCCATTCAAATACAAGACCTGCCATATAAATGCTATAGGTGGTCGGCGTATTAATCATAGATTGATTTTCGAATTGAGTCTTCCAATTAAATACTGAAGGCGTTAATGGGGAAGCCACATCCAAGAGATCATCTCTAACAATTAAAATTGTAAGTCCAGCGGGACCAATATTTTTTTGAGCGCCTGCATAAATCACTCCAAATTGACTAATGTCAACTGGTCTTGAAAGAATGTGAGATGACATATCGGCAACCACTGGGATTGTTTTAATGGATGGCATATCAAAATACTCAACGCCATGAATGGTTTCATTAGAACAAAAATGAACGTATGAAGCAGAAGAATCAATTATCCAATCTTTAGGGTCGGGAGCTTTTGCATAACTAATAGATTCAGATGAGGCTGCAATAGACATGTCGCCGAAAGGTAACGCGTCTTGATAAGATCGTTTAGACCAATAGCCACTTACTACGTAATTAGCTTTTTTTCCATTAAGGAGATTAAGAGGTACCATCGAATTTTGTGCGATAGCGCCACCCTGAAGAAACAGCACTTTATAATTTTTAGGGACATTAAAAAGCGATCTAAAATCACTTTCAACCTTTTCAATAATCGACATGTAATTTTTACCGCGATGAGACATTTCCATCACAGACGTGCCGGATCCATGCCAATCAAGCATCTCTGCTTGCGCTCGCAGCATCACTGACTTAGGAAGTACGGCAGGTCCTGCTGAAAAGTTATATGTGCATTTCATTATCAGCTGAAAAACTATTCCTCTAAATCATCATCCGCCTCTACGATTTTTTCGAGGCCTGATAATTTTTCATTTTCACCTAAATTAATTAATGTGACACCTTGTGTCGCACGTCCTAATTCACGAATTTCACTCACACGTGTACGGATG
>CAIWQV010000123.1 GCA_903914945.1 uncultured Methylophilaceae bacterium | reverse complement strand
CTATTAGGTTTTTATAACCCCCAAACTGATCTAAAGATGATTATCGTGATTGCCACACTGATTGCTTTTTTAAGCGCAAGTCAGGATGTGGTGATCGACGCTTATCGTCGTGAACTTTTATTAGATGAAGAATTAGGCTTAGGAAATGCCATTCATGTGAATGCATATAAGATTGCGAGTCTTATCCCAGGGTCTCTATCACTTATATTGGCAGATCATTTTGATTGGCAAACAGTTTTTATAGTGACAAGTCTGTTTATGTTACCGGGGGTCGTTTTAACCCTTCTGATTAAAGAACCTAAAGCGCCTCAAATTAAAAAACGTGATTTAACTTCGTCATTTCTTTTGCCATTCCAGGAATTTATCCATCGGCATGGTTTAAAAAGTGCCTTAACAATTCTTCTTTTTATCTTTTTATATAAATTAGGTGACAGCATGGCAACTGCATTGGCCACTCCTTTTTATTTGGATCTAGGATTTAGTAAAACTGAAATTGGTTTAATCGCGAAAAATGCAGGCCTATGGCCAAGTGTGATTGGTGGAATCTTAGGTGGTATTTGGATGATGAAACTAGGTATCAACCGTGCCTTATGGATCTTTGGTTTTTTACAGATGATAAGTATTCTAGGTTTTGCTTGGTTAGCTCATATAGGCTATAGCCCAGAATGGTTAGCAGTCGCTGTAGGTTTTGAAGCATTCGGTGTAGGTCTAGGGACGACTGCTTTTGTAGCTTTTATTGCTAAAACTACGCATCCGCTTTATACCGCTACACAATTTGCACTTTTCACAAGCCTAGCGGCTATCCCTCGAACGCTTGTTAATGCATCTACAGGCTATCTGCAAAATATTTTTGGCTGGGAGCACTTCTTTATACTTTGTTTTCTGCTTGCAATTCCTGGCATGGCATTGCTTTATAAAATTGCACCGATTAAAAATTAAATCGTATAGTCAATAATCAATGGTGCGTGGTCACTAAACTTTTCATCTTTAAAAATCGCAGCTTTAGTAATCTGATTTTCTATAGAAGGATGTGCGATCTGATAATCAAGACGCCATCCTACATTTTTAGCATAAGCTTCACCTCGATTACTCCACCAGGTATAAGAAGCATCTGTGGTATCGGGATGAAGCTTACGATAAGTATCGATCCAACCCACACCCTCAAACAAATCGGTCATCCATTGACGCTCCTCGGGTAAAAAGCCTGAATTTTTTTTATTGCCTTTATAATTTTTTAAATCAATTTCTTTATGTGCAATATTGATGTCCCCACAAATCACCATAGGCACATTATCTTCCATGCGTTTTTTTAAATAAGGCAATAAATAATCTAAGACTTCAAATTTAAATGCTTGTCGCTCTTCGCCACTTGAGCCTGAAGGCAAATAAATCGAGACGACGTTTAAATGATCGTACATCAGTTCAAGGTATCGACCTTCACTATCGAAAAGTGGAAGCCCAATTTCACGAATAATTTTTTTAGGTTTTTTTCTTGTATAAATACCTACGCCGCTATAACCTTTTTTTTCTGCAAAACTAAAATAGCTTATATAGTCGCCATAGTTTTTCATGTCATAACTTAAATCACTTTCATGCGCTTTCACTTCTTGTACGCATATGAAATCTGCCTCTTGTGAATCCAGCCAACGAAAAGCGCCTTTATTCGATGCAGATCGAATTCCATTCATGTTTAGCGTTATAATTCTCATAATTCATCTCTGCCGATTTATCTATGGATCATTCAAATCAAGAGTTTATCGAATTTGCCTTAAAAAAACAGGTTTTACAGTTTGGCCAATTCAAAACTAAAGCGGGTCGCTTAAGTCCTTACTTTTTCAATACAGGTCTTTTTAATGACGGCGAGAGCTTGATGAAGCTTGGTATGTTTTACGCTAAATCAATTGAAGCCTCAAAGATACCCTTTGATATGCTTTATGGTCCTGCCTATAAAGGCATTCCTTTGGTCGCATCTATTGTCATTGCCTTTGCCTCTATGGGTCGTAATGTCCCTTTTGCATTCAATCGCAAAGAAAAAAAAGATCATGGTGAAGGGGGAGTCATTATTGGTTCGCCCTTAAAAGGGCTAGTCTTAATTGTCGATGATGTGATCTCTGCAGGAACTTCTGTCAACGAATCCGTGAATCTTATTTTAGAAGAGGGTGCTAAACCTTCAGGCATTGCAATTTCTATCGATCGAGAAGAAAAAGGCAGTGGATCAGTCTCAGCTG
>CAIWQV010000122.1 GCA_903914945.1 uncultured Methylophilaceae bacterium | reverse complement strand
TTTGAATAGTGTATAGAGACTTGGGTCCTTGTGACCCATTTCTAATTCGCTGATATAAGCTCTAGATAAGCCTGAGTCACCTGATAAAGCTTCTTGAGTAAGCTTTCTGTGTAACCTTTTCTTCCTAAGTACTTTTCCAAATTCTAAATCTATTTTAGTAAGTTTATTCACCTTCACACTATGTCCTAAAAAAGAAAAAGATTCTGTCATTCTTAGCAGACATCATTTGCATCTATGATTTGATATCACTTTAATAGAGGTCATCTAAAGTTGATAAGCGGGGGGGGGCTTAAAAATCTCGTGTAATATGAAGTTATAATTAATAAGAAAAACTCTATGAAAATATTTATCGTCATTTGTGTAGGTATATTTATATATTTATTTAGAATAAATATCATGGCAGCTACTACCTTAAAGCCCGGTGATGACGCACCACATTTTTCACTCCCGGACAATCAAGGTCGCCAAGTAAGCCTAAGCGAATTTAAAGGCAAATGGGTGGTTCTATATTTTTATCCAAAGGATGACACGCCTGGATGCACGACCGAAGCTTGTCACTTTAGAGATGATTTTAAACTTTTAGAAAACCTAGGTGCGCAAGTAATAGGCATGAGCATTGATGACAGTTTCTCTCATAAGAAATTCGCCGAAAAATATAATTTACCTTTTCCTCTTTTATCAGATGCTTCAGGAGAGGTTGCAAGTCTCTATGGCGCTTTAAATAATTTTTTAGTGATTAAACTTGCCAAAAGATATACCTATTTAATTAATCCTCAAGGCAAGATTGCTAAGATATATCTTAGTGTAGATACTTCAAAACATAGCCAAGAAATTATTGAAGACTTGAAAAAACTTAAAGAGTAGATTTAAGTTGCAAGTAACTGATCAATCTGTTCGGCCAATTCAAAATCTTTATCTGTAATTCCTGAAGCGCTGTGGGTATGAACTTTGATGATCAAGGCATTGTGCCTAAATACGAGCTCTGGATGATGGTCTAAATGATTCGCAATTTTTGCAATCTCATTCGCAATGCGAATAGAATCATCAAAACTAGAAGTTAAAAATTTCTTTTCAATAGAAGGAAAAATATAAGACCAAGTGTTACATCTTAGACTTATCTTTTCTCCGATTTCTTTTACGTTGTAGGCCATAAGTTACCTTAATTGATGATATTTGAGCTCTGCAAGATCGATAATCTCCAACGCTTTTTCATGAGTCGCTTCTAAAATCACTGGCGGCGCAATTCCTTCTTCAAGTGCTTCAAGCCATCGACTCGCACACAAGCACCATCGATCACCTGGTTTTAGCCCTGTAAAATTGAATTCAGGTCTTGGGGTCATAAGGTCATTACCTTGTAACTTTGAAAATTGAAGAAATTCATCGGTCACTTCGGCGCATAAGGTATGTTGCCCAAGATCTTCCGGCCCTGTCTCACAGCAGCCACTTCTGGTGAATCCTGTGATAGGGTTTAAGCTACAAACTTCAAGATTAGTACCGAGAATATTTTTGATCATTTTTTATTATGGCACTATGAACGATATTTTTATATTACAGTCATACAGACTATGAAAAAACAGATAAGTTTAATTTTATTACTCATCGCAAGCCAGGTTCAAGCTGCAGTGCCATTTGAAAAATTATTAGAGCTTAATAATTCAATCGTTACAGTTAATGTGGATTTCCCAGATGGCTCCTCTGGATCGGGAACCGGTGTTGTGGTCAGTAAAGAGTATGTCGCGACAGATTGTCATGTCATTGCGAATACATTGGGCGCTAATATTGCCAAACATGACGATGCATATAAGCCGATCGCATTTAAAGCAGATTGGAAACATGATTTATGTTTGCTAAAGTTTGAAGAGTTACCATTTAAGCCGGTACCTATGCGCGATAGCAGAACACTGCAATATGAAGAAGATGTATTTAATATCAGCTACCCGAATGGGAGCAATGTGCCACAGCCATCTTACGGTTCTGTAAAGGCTATCCATAACTTGGATAACAGCGTCATTATTAGGTCAGATGCAGCCTTTTCTCTTGGATCGAGTGGCGGCGGCCTATTTGATGAAAAATATAATTTAATCGGAATTACGACCTTTAAAAGCCCAGGGCCTCAAGGATTCTTTTACAGCTTGCCAGTCGAATGGATTAAAAAGCTTATGAAGGAACCCGATGCTAAGTCTCTTAAAACTTTAGAGATTCCTTTTTGGGCTATGCCACTCGAACAGAAGCCTTATTTTATGAAAGTGGTCATTCCTTACCAAAATAAAGAATGGGATACACTTAAATCGATTTCTGATTTGTGGGTTAAAGAAGATCCCAATTCACCTGATGCTTGGTACTTTTTAGGATTGGCTGACCAAGGTAAAAAAGATTTTAAAGCGGCGAAGGAAGCATTTTCGAAAGCCGAAAAAATAAACCCAAGACATGTTGATGCCATGATGGGCTTGGCTGAAATAGCCGAATCTGAAAAAGATTTGCTGGTACTACAAAATATTCAAAAAAAGATCAATCAAATAAACACAAGTCTTGCAGAAGTTATTTCAAATAAATTAGATAAGTTCAAGTAAGATTTAATTTTTTACAAATCCTAATAAAAAAATTTCAATATGCTAAAACAAGCTTTATTACTTGCAGAAAAAGGGTTGCTTCCAGATTCATTGATTCGTTTTGGTATTAGACAGCTTCTAAAGAAACGACTTGATGAAATTAGCAATCAAGATGCAGAAAAATCACAAGACTTAAAAGATGCGTTCTTAAAAAGCATGGATCATTCGCCTATTGCATTAGTCCCCCACCTTGCAAATAAACAACATTACGAAGTGCCATCGACTTTTTTTGATTTTTGTTTAGGTAAGCATAAAAAATATAGTAGTTGTTATTGGGATAGCGAAACAAAAAATCTAGACGATGCAGAACTAAA
>CAIWQV010000121.1 GCA_903914945.1 uncultured Methylophilaceae bacterium | reverse complement strand
ATCAATAAATTTATTGGAATAGATTATGATGCGCCTCAAGATTGGTTTTTATATTTCCGTTTATGGATCGAAGTCGTGAATTGGTCTTATAAAATAGGTGCTAAAACAATTCAAAGTGGTCAAACTGCATATCCTGCTAAGATCGAAACAGGTCACCAGCTCGTACCACTGACAAACTTTTGTAAACATCGAAATACTCTCATGCACGGCATTTCAAAAAAAGTAGCAAGTCTAGTAAACTGGAATACACTTGATGCAGATTTAGATCTTTACTTACAAGCATATCCTGAGGAAAAACCGATGATCTATCCTATAAAAGAAGAAGGTCTATGATGTGGATTTTATTTAAACTTTTAATGACCTCAGGTATGGTTGTTTTAATTTCTGAAGTGGCTAAGAGAAGTGATCGATTAGGGGGGCTTATTGCGGCTCTTCCTCTTGTCACTGTTCTGACTTTAATTTGGCTGTATGTAGAAAAGCAACCGGTATCTAAAATTGCAAATCATGCTTGGTATACTTTCTGGTATGTCGTACCTACGCTACCGATGTTTTTAGCGTTCCCTTTTTTGCTAAAGCGATTTGGCTTCTGGCCAACGCTCGGTATATCTGTGGTCATTACTTTTTTGGCATTTTATATTTTTGCAAAAATCGTAAAGCCATATGGGATAGAACTCTTATAAGCTATCACGATGAATTTAATTTTTAAATATACTTTAATAGCCTGCCATTTTCTTTTGGGCTATTTAATTTGTTTGGCCTTAATGATTTTGCCAACAAATATTAATAATCGACTCATTCAATATTGGGCAAAGCGTCTTTTAAGTATTTTAAATATTAAAATTACACTTTCTGGTGAGGTTTTAAAGTTTTTAGGAAATGAAAGTTACCTTGTTGTATCTAACCATATCTCATGGCTTGATATCCCCGTGATCTTTTCATTAAAACCGATCGCATTTGTATCTGCATCAAATATCAAAACATGGCCTATCATTGGTTTCTTCGCTAAAATTTCAGGTGCTATCTTTGTTGACCGCCTCCGAAAATCAAGCTTGCCTGAAGTCATTCAAGCTATGAACAATCATTTCAAAAGTGACACACAGTCCATATGTATATTCCCAGAGGGCGGCACGTCGAATGGATATCAGGTACTTCCTTTTAAAAGTAACTTATTTCAGTCAGCTTTTGAGTCAAATAAATTACTTTTGCCCCTATCAATCAAATATAAAGAAAATAATGTGCTGACAAACCGTACGAGCTTTCATGGTTCAACTACCTTAATACAGTCTTTCAAGCGCATTGCGAAATCTAATGTGATTGAGGTTATGATTGATATTGGACATCCTATCAAACCCACGCAATCAAGAAAAGAATTGTCACTCAAACTTCAAAAAGTCATTGCACTTAAAATTAACTGAGTAGCCCATTTATATGGGTCTGATCTCAATGTTATAATGACTCTATCTTAGATCAATCAAGTCATAAATCATGTTAAAACTTACTGCTATTTACGCTGCTATCCTTACTTTTGTATACGTCAAACTCACTTTGAATGTGATCAACTTAAGACGTCAAAATGAAGTCTCTCTTGGAGATGGGGGACGCGATGATCTCCAACAAGCGATTCGTTCACACGGAAATTTTTCTGAATATGTGCCTCTTGGCCTTATTCTTTTGGGCTGCCTTGAAGCCAACCATATCCATTGGACGATTGTTTTACTTTTAGGTGGTTTTTTTACGACAGGTCGACTTTTTTATGCCAAGGCTTTTCTGGAGCCCACACCCAATATGGAACTTAGAGTTAAAGGTATGAAATATACGCTTTGGGGGCTTCAAGCCCTTGCTGCAACAAATGTTATCGCGCTTATCATTCAAAAAATTCTCTAGTTTTTAAAGTCTTCACATGAGCCCTTTTAAGACTATTGATGCTGCAACCTTACATGGCATAATCAAGCAAGATAATTTAGTTTTAATTGATGTCAGGAATGATGATGAAGTTTCAAGAGGTATCATTCAAGGCGCAAAACATATTCCACTTGCAAGTCTGCCTCAATTATTTGATAAGCTCTCAAAAAAATCGACTATCGTTTTTTACTGTCATAGCGGTGTTCGGTCCGCTCACGCAGCATCTTATCTTGCTGAACAAGATTATAAAGATGTCTGTAACCTAGCAGGCGGTGTGATTGCTTGGGCAAATGCCGGCTATACTTTTTCGCCCCTCAAATAATATGCATTATGATCATGAGGTAGACGCGACGGGACTTAAATGTCCGCTTCCCATATTGCGATGTAAAAAAGGTTTAAATGAAATTCAATCTGAGCAAATCTTAAAAATTATCGCAACAGATCCAGGCAGTAAAAAAGATTTTGATGCATTTTGTCGCCAGACAGGGCACGAACTTTTATTGCTTCAAGATGAGAATGGTGTCATTACCTTCTTTATCAAGAAACGTCAGTTAAGCTAACTTTTTTAACTGTACTTCTAGCTTTAAAAAAGTTTCTGTAAATTCTTCTAGCCGTTTTTTTTCTTGCGCGACGACTGCCTCAGGTGCGCGATCTATAAAACTTGAATTTTCTAACTTGCCTTTGGCTTTTTGAATTTCAATTTGAATACGATTCAGCTCTTTTGTAATTCTTTCTTTTTCCTCTGCTGCATTGACTTCAACTTTAAGCATTAATTTAAAATCTTTCACTAACATGACAGGAGCATCCATTGCGGGAAGCTCATCTACCATTTCAACGTCAGTCAATTTAGCAAGCGCTTTAAGATAAGGGGCGTATAGCTGAAGTGCGCTTTTCTCACCTGCAATCACAAGCGGAATTTTTTGTGCTGGAGAAATATTCATCTCACCACGAAGTTTTCGACACACTTCCACCATCTCTTTTAAGCCAGCCATCCACTGAATACTTTCCTGATCAATTTTTTTGCTATCACTTTCAGGATAAGGCTCTAACATAATCGAAGGGCCTTTTTTACCATTCATAGGGCCTATGGTTTGCCAAATTTCTTCGGTAATAAATGGCATCACTGGATGTGTCAAACGCAATATGGTTTCGAGCACGCGCAAAAGAGTTCGACGTGTCGCTCTTTGTTCCGCTTCACTGCCTAACTGTAATTGGACTTTAGCTACCTCAAGATACCAATCACAAAATTCATCCCATACAAATTGATACAACTCTTGTGACATCAAATCAAATCGATAATCTAAAAATGCTTTCTCAATGGATGTTTCTCTTTCTTGCAATGCACTCACAATCCAACGATCAGCTTTTGAAAATTCAAGGTAGCCATCTACACATTCACCAAAACCATTTTCTTTGCCTTCGCAATTCATTAATACAAATCGCGTTGCGTTCCATAATTTATTACAGAAATTTCGATAGCCTTCACAACGTTGAAGATCAAATTTAATATCACGTCCAGGGCTTGCTAGACTTGCATAAGTAAAGCGCAAAGCATCCGTCCCGAATGCAGCAATCCCCTCTGGAAATTCTTTACGTGTCTTTTTGGTAATAGATTCAGCTTGCTTTGGATTCATAAGCCCGCTTGTTCTTTTTGCAATAAGTGCGTCAAGTGAAATGCCATCGATCAAATCAATAGGATCTAAAACGTTCCCTTTTGATTTACTCATTTTCTGTCCTTCTGCATCTCGAATAAGCCCGTGAACATACACATGTTTGAACGGGATTTTTCCAGTGATATGTTTTGTCATCATCACCATGCGAGCTACCCAGAAAAAGATAATGTCAAATCCTGTGACTAATACAGTGGAAGGTAAATAAAGATCAAGTGCTGGGTTCGACACCTTCGGATAATCTGGTGTCCAATCAAGCGTTGAAAAAGGCCAAAGTGCTGATGAATACCATGTATCTAAAACATCAGGGTCACGCTTTACTTCGCCTTGATAACCTTCTTTTAAAGCCAAAGCTTTTGCTTCTTCTTCGTTATGTGCAACCCATATCTGGCCTTGATCGCCATACCATGCTGGAATTTGATGGCCCCACCAAAGCTGTCTAGAAATACACCAATCCTGAATATTGTTTAACCACTGGTTGTAAGTATTTACCCAGTTATCTGGATAGAATTTAATTTCACCTGTCTTGACAACGTCTAGTGCTTTTTCTGTAATGCTTTTTCCGTCATGGCTTTTTTTTGTCATCGCGACAAACCATTGGTCAGTAAGCATAGGCTCTATAACTACGTCGGTTCTGTCACCACGTGGAATTTTAAGTTTATGTTTTTCAGTTTTTACAAGCAAGCCTTGCGCATCCAGATCTTCTACAATTTTTTTGCGGGCAGTAAAACGTTCTAACCCTTGATAAACTTTTGGAGCTGATTCATTAATATGTCCGTCGAGGGTCAACACACTGATCATCGGTAGCTTATGTCGCGAGCCTACTGCATAGTCATTAAAATCATGTGCAGGGGTCACTTTCACAACACCGGTTCCGAATGTTTGATCTACATAATCATCAGCGATGATAGGAATGTCACGATCACATAAGGGTAGCTTTACCATCTGTCCAACAAGCTTTTGATAGCGCTGATCATCAGGGTGCACCATAATCGCTACGTCACCTAACATCGTTTCAGGCCTTGTAGTCGCGACGGTTAAGTGGCCTTCACCGGATGCAAGTGGATATTGAATATGCCATAAGAATCCATCTTCTTCTTCTTGCACTACCTCTAAATCGGATACCGCTGTTTGTAATTGAATATCCCAATTCACTAAACGTTTACCGCGATAAATAAGGCCTTCTTTATATAAACTCACAAATGTTTCGGTGACCGTTTTTGATAATCCTTCGTCCATCGTGAAGCGCTCGCGAGACCAGTCAGGCGAAGTACCTAAGCGACGCATTTGCTCGGTAATGGTGCCTCCTGAGTAAGCTTTCCATTCCCATACTTTTTCTAGAAACTTTTCTCGACCTAAGTCATGTCTTGAAGTGCCTTCTTTATCAAGCTGTCTTTCAACCACGATTTGTGTCGCGATACCTGCGTGATCTGTCCCCGGCTGCCATAGCGTATTCTCGCCCTTCATACGGTGATAGCGCGTTAATGCATCCATTAGGGTTTGATTAAATCCGTGGCCCATATGCAACGTACCTGTGACATTAGGTGGCGGCAATAAAATACAAAATGCGTTTTTTTGCTTAGGGTCTAAGCCTGCTTGATAAAAGCCTTTTGATTCCCAAAATTCATACCAATGACTTTCAATATCTTTTGGGCTAAATGGTTTAGAGAGATTATTTTCCATGAATAAAACACATAGACGATTCGTTAAAGATTCATTTTAACATAGGGATAAAGTGATATCAGGGCTCATGGCAGATGTCTGCCTCAAAAAATCACTTAGAACATACGGGACAGGCAGGGTCTTTTTTAAGTTGAATATTTTTCCATTGCATGGATTTCACATCAAGCAATAGTAATCGACCCTCTAGAGATTCGCCAATGCCCAAAATAATTTTCATTGCTTCAGCCGCTTGAGTAGTTCCAATCATACCCACCGTGGGTGAGAAAACACCATTATCGGCGCAGCGCGTTTCGTTGCGATCACCTGTATCAGGAAATAAACAGTGATAACAAGGGCTCTTGTCATGCCTCATATCAAACACACTGATCTGCCCCTCAAATCCTACAGCAGCGCCAGAAACTAAAGGTTTTTTTAATGCCACTGCAATACGATTGAGCGCATACCGTGTCGCAAAATTATCTGAGCCATCAATGATAACGTCGACATTCTCTGCAATGACTTTCATGGTTGCTTCTGTTTGTTTTTCTGTTACTGCAATGACTTCTACATCTGGGTTAAGTAATTGAATAAATTGTTTTGCAGAAGATGCTTTGTTGATGCCTACCGATTGTGTGTCATGAATAATTTGTCTTTGAAGATTGCTTAAATCTACATCATCAAAATCACATATCGTTATTTTTCCAATACCCGCAGCTGCACAATAAATAGCAATCGGAGCGCCTAGGCCGCCTGCACCTACAATGAGTATATGACTATTGAGAAGTTTTTCTTGCCCTTGATATTCGATATCAGGTAATAAGATGTGGCGACTATAGCGAAGAAGTTGCTGATCGTTCATGAATGCATTAAACATTAATTAAGGTTGAAATGACTATATCGTCAATTAACCCTTGATTCAATGCATTTAAAAGTTGGGGTGGCTGATGGGGCTCGAACCCACGACAACAGGAATCACAATCCTGGACTCTACCAACTGAGCTACAGCCACCAATGAACTATGAAATTGGCCTGCCCGACAGGAATTGAACCTGTAACCCCCAACTTAGAAGGTTGGTGCTCTATCCAGTTGAGCTACGGGCAGCTTAACAACACAAAGCGTGTTACAGAAAATCCTTTTTTTCTATAGTAAGTAAGATGCTAAATCTGGTCGGGGTGGAGAGATTCGAACTCCCGACATCCTGCTCCCAAAGCAGGCGCGCTACCAGGCTACGCTACACCCCGAGGCCGAGAATATAGCTTAATTAAGGACTTAGGTCAAATGAAACAGGCCCATTGACCCTTATGATTTCAACTACTTACGCAGGTTTGGCGTGTTTTTTATGTCCTTTTTTACCCTTACATGCATTGAGCTCTTCTTTAGATAATGTACCGTCATGGTCTTTATCCATAAGATCAAAATCTTCTTTGCAAACAGCTTTTGCCTCATCTCGATCTAGCGTTCCGTCATGATCAATATCTGCTGCTTCAAATGATTTTTTTGTATGCATTTTACAATGCTCGCCCATATCATGATGGTTTGCAAAAGCGACTGTATTTAATCCAAACATTAGTCCTAATAAAACTAACCAAAAACTTTTCTTCGTATCCTTAAGCTCCCTTTAAAAAATAATCTAGATTTATCATACCCTTCGACGCCTCTTGTTACAAAAAGATTCAATCAGTATCAAATAAAGTTAAAAGTTCAATATGTTAAAATAATGCTTTTTACACCTAGAATAATTCATGTCAGCTAACATTATCGATGGAAAAGCGGTTGCTGAAAACCTTCTTAAACAACTCAAACAAGATATTGATTCGAGATCCAAGGAAGGTATTCGCAATCCCAGTTTAGCGGTCATTCTCGTAGGGTCTGATCCTGCTTCATCCATTTATGTCAGAAATAAACGTTTGGCCTGTGAAAAAATTGGTGTCAAATCGATTGCTTATGACTTGCCTAACGAAACTTCTGAAAAAGAACTCATTGCACTTATTGAAACATTAAATAATGATGTCAATATCGATGGCATCTTAGTTCAAGCTCCTTTGCCAGCTCACATTCATAATGATGTCATTTTTGAAACTATTTCACCTCATAAAGATGTCGATGGATTTCATCCAAAAAACATTGGTCTTTTAGCAATAAGGCAGCCCCAATTAAGATCGTGCACACCTTATGGTGTTATGAAACTCATTGAAGCTACTAAACTTCCAATACGAGGACTTGATGCTGTGGTTGTAGGCGCTTCAAACCATGTGGGTCGTCCGATGGGGTTAGAGCTTCTTTTAGCAGGTTGTACAGTCACCATATGCCATCGCCAGACTCAACATCTCCAACAAAAAATTGAATTAGCAGATATTGTAGTGGCTGCAGTAGGCATTCCAGGTCTTATAAAAGGCAGCTGGATTAAGCCTGGTGCCATTGTGATCGACATTGGTATCAACAGGCTTGAGGACGGGAAAATTGTAGGTGATGTTGAATTTGATATCGCCAAAACAAGGGCTGGTTTTATTACCCCTGTTCCGGGTGGGGTTGGCCCCATGACGGTAGCCACATTAATGGAAAATACGCTTCTCGCACAAAAGCTCTGTAACTAATAAATAGCATCAAAAAAACCACATTTTCACCTTGCTTTAACGATCTATCAGTGTAAACTTTCGCGATTAATTTAATTTGTTTTTACTTTAGGATCAAAAAAAATGGCAGTTAAAAAAATAGCTAAAAAAATCGTTGCGAAGAAAAAAGCTCCGGTCAAAAAAATTGTAGCTAAGAAAAAACCAGTAGCTAAAAAAATCGTTGCGAAGAAAAAAGCTCCGGTCAAAAAAATTGTAGCT
>CAIWQV010000120.1 GCA_903914945.1 uncultured Methylophilaceae bacterium | reverse complement strand
TGGTGAGCTTACGCGTCAATGTATTGCCTGTCACGATTGCCATTTCATATATAAATTTGTCTTTGAGTTCGATACCAAACAATTCAATGGATTTGATATTTTTTTTAAGCACTTCTTTTTTACGCGTAGGTAATGCTTGGCTATTCATAAGCGCCACATAAACTGCGGCACGTGCATTAATCTCTTTTAAGGCTCCATTACCAAACACAGCGATTGAAAGCACTTCAGGATTTTCTGCAATTAAGGGCTGGAGCGCTTTTCGAATAAGGGTATGGCGTTGAAACGTATTAAATTTTTTATCTAAAACTACAAAACTTAATACACGACCATTCTCTGTCTCAATAGTGACAGGCTCTTTAGCAAGATTTGCCGTTTTTTTATGGGTGCGCTTTAATTTTTGAGTGAGTTCTTTAAGGTAAGGAAATGCTTTTGCTGCGACATCATCCAGCACAAGAAGGAGATGACTTCCTTTTATGTTTTTTTCTGTCGCTATGCCTCTATTTTGCACAATCTTAATCGCCATTGCCTCAACCCTTTATAAAATGATCTATTAAAAAATATCAATAAAATCAATAGAATATTACTTTTTTTTACACTTTTTTCCCATTTTTTTACTTGACCCAAACGCTTAAAAACGCCAAACTTAATCCTATATGAGTTCATTCAAAGCTTTGTCACTCACAACATTGAAACACCCTTTAGACGCTAAGTAAATAAAGCACTTATTATACCGTCAGCGTCCTTATAAAAAATCTGGAGTTATATTTAAACATGGCATCTATACCTGATATCGATAATCAAGAAACACAAGAGTGGCTTGATGCACTCAACGCCGTCATTGAAACGGAAGGTGTAGAACGCGCCCATTTCTTGATCGAATCTATGATTGATCAAGCACGTCGATCGGGTGCTAATTTGCCTTACAAAGCGACTACTGCTTATGTGAATACGATCCCTACCCATCTGCAACAACGTCATCCAGGTAACCCTGATATGGAGCGTCGTATCCGAGCGCTTATTAGGTGGAATGCCATCATGACCGTACTGCGTGCCAATGAAAAATCACCTGGTGTGGGGGGCCATATTGCAAGCTTCCAATCGGCTGCGACTTTATATGATGTGGGCTTTAACCATTTCTTTAGAGCTGCGAATGATAAATTCCAAGGGGACTTAATCTATTTCCAAGGCCATTCATCGCCTGGTGTATACGCAAGAGCGTTTCTAGAAGGTCGCATCAGTGAAGATCAATTGACTAACTTCCGCATGGAAACGGGTGGTAAGGGATTATCAAGTTACCCTCACCCATGGCTCATGCCTGACTTCTGGCAGTTCCCTACCGTATCGATGGGATTAGGTCCGATCATGGGTATCTATCAAGCGCGATTCTTAAAGTACTTGCATGACCGCGGTATTGCAGACACCTCAGATCGTAAAGTATGGGTCTTCTGTGGTGATGGTGAAATGGATGAGCCTGAATCATTGGGTGCGATTTCATTAGCCTCACGGGAAAAACTCGACAACCTTATTTTTGTCATCAACTGTAACTTACAGCGCCTTGATGGTCCTGTGCGTGGTAACGGAAAAATTATTCAAGAACTTGAATCTGACTTTAGAGGTTCGGGTTGGAATGTGATTAAAGTGATTTGGGGTTCTTACTGGGATCCATTAATTGCGATGGACAAAACAGGATTACTCAAAAAACGCATGGAAGAATGTGTCGATGGCGAGTATCAAAACTTTAAAGCCAAAGGTGGTGCTTACACGCGTGAACACTTCTTTGGTAAATACCCTGAATTAAAAGAAATGGTAGCCGCTATGTCAGATCAAGATATCTGGCGATTAAATCGCGGCGGACACGACCCTCATAAAGTTTATGCAGCCTTCGCGGCAGCCACTTCACATAAAGGTCAGCCTTCAGTTGTTTTAGCTAAAACCGTCAAAGGTTACGGCATGGGAGACGCAGGCGAAGGGCAAAATATTACACATCAACAAAAGAGCATGGACATTGATTCAT
>CAIWQV010000119.1 GCA_903914945.1 uncultured Methylophilaceae bacterium | reverse complement strand
ACATCCGCTTTTAAAGCATTCGCAATGTTTGATTGCAGGTGATGATGTCAATACACCAAAACCTTCACCTGAAGGATTAATCAAAGCATCCCAGATAATCAAGACGAATCCATCTGATATTATTTACTTAGGCGATGATAGACGCGATGTTATTGCTGCGAATGAAGCAGGGATGATTAGTATGGTGGCACGATATGGTTATTTAGAAGCAGGGGATGATGCAAAAAATTGGGACGCTCAACATATCATTAATGAGCCAAAAGATCTTTTGAGTTACCTTAATCTTTAATCGTTTTACGTTCAATCATGGCTTGAGCCAGTGTGCCGCTATCCACATATTCAATTTCACCGCCCATAGGAAGACCTCTTGCGATACGGCTTAATTTAATACCACGTGATTTAAGGAGCTCGGTGACGTAATGTGCGGTAGCATCCCCACTTACTGTGAAGTTGTTAGCTAAGATCACTTCTTTGACGATGCCTGCATCGAGTCGTTTTAAAAGCCTATCTAAATGGATGTCTTTAGGCCCAATCCCGTCTAAGGGAGAAAGTTTACCCATGAGAATAAAATACATACCATTATAAGAATGTGTTTGTTCTAGCATCATAAGATCACTCGGCATTTCAATCACACAAAGCAATGAAGCATCACGATCTTGAGAAGCGCAAAGTGAACAGATCACTTCTTCAGAAAAATTATTACAATGTGAGCAATGACCCACGAGTTCAATGGCATTAGCAATAGCACTTGAGAGTTGAGCAGCACCTTTTCTATTATGTTGCAAAAGATGATAAGCCATACGTAACGCTGACTTAGGGCCGATCCCCGGTAAGCACCTTAAGGACTCGACCAGCTGTTCAAGCGCTTCAGTATTTTTCATATAATAAAATTAGAAAGGTAATTTCATACCAGGAGGCATCATATTACCCATTTTGGCATTAGTCGTTTGTTCAACTTTTTGTAATGCATCTTTAAAAGCAACGACTAATAGATCTTCTAGCATCTCATGATCATTCATCACAGAAGGATCAATCGATACTTTTTTAATTTGGTGTTTGCAAGACATTATGATTTTAACAAGCCCATTACTCGCTAAGCCTTCGACATCAATCAGCCCAAGTTCTTCCTGTGCTTTTTGCATATTAGCCTGCATCATCTGCGCTTGCTTCATTAAGTTACCCATGCCACCTTTCATCATAGTAAGACCCCTTATATAGATTGATTAGGTTTAATGCTGGATGGAATAATTTCAGCATTAAATTCATTAAGTAAAGATTTGACGAATTGATCTTGAAGGATGGCATGTTCTGTATCCTTCATCAGTGTTGAACGTTCTTCTTGTTTTTGTTTGAGCGGTGAGTTGTTCGCTCCTTTTTGAAGAATGACAAGTTTAATACGTTGATTAAAATACTCAGACAAACTTACTTCTAATTTTTTTTGGTAAGTTTCATTGAGAAGATGTTTATGCTCATCGGCAATCGATAAAATCATTTCATTATCCTTAAAGCTCACAAGCTCAGACTGCTGAGCTAAAGCTTTGACTAAGCCTAACTTTAATTGATCCACAAGCCCACGCCAATTCCCGTCGAATGAACGCGTTACTTTGGGCTCATCGTCAGTGGCTTCATCTAGTACTTCAATTTTTTTTTTATCTTCAGAAGTGTCGAGTGAAATCTCACTCGGTTTTATAACAGGATCGAGTTTGATGGCTT
>CAIWQV010000118.1 GCA_903914945.1 uncultured Methylophilaceae bacterium | reverse complement strand
TAAAATTAAGCATACATTGATTATAGCGGATGTTTTTTTAAGGTTTTTATATGATTAAATATATTAAAAATGGTTGATATCAGTCATAGGAAAACGTGCTTTTAATTTATCGAATTCGCCTTCAGGAAGCCTTATCGAAATGCTCACTTTTTCATCAAAAGTTTTATCTAAAATGCTTCCGTTCATTGAATGTATAACATGAATATAGTTATCTAAATCATTGTAATTTATAGTTAATTTTAATTTAATATATTCAACATAAGGCTCGATAACGGAATGGGCTAATGCAAGCTTTCCTGTACCTCCATAAGCTCTTGTGAGGCCGCCTGTACCTAAATTAATACCGCCATAATAACGAATAACGCCAATCCCTCCACCCACAATTTGATGGGCATCGATTAATTGCAATAGAGGTTTACCAGCCGTTCCTGACGGCTCCCCTGCATCAGAATAATAAGGCTCAAACCCATGCTCTGTTTTGAGTTGATAAGCGAAAGCTAAATGACTGCCATGAGGATGTTCTTTGGCGATGGATTGTAGGGTACGCAAAATATCCTGCTTTGTTTCGCCTATGAAGGTATATCCAATAAACCTAGATTTTTGAATCGTTTGCTCTTGTGTTGAAATACTTTTAAAACAATTCATCCCCTCAATTTAATCCTTCAAGAAGACCTTGTGCGTTTAAACGCATTTTTTCACTTGCGGGAACTTTAGGAAGTCCTGGCATCGTCATAAGGTCACCACAGATCGCCACTACAAAACCAGCACCTCTTGCTAACCTTAATTCTCTTATCATGAGCGTATGATTTTCAGGGGCACCATGAGCTTTAGGGTCGCTTGAAAATGAATAAGGCGTCTTAGCGATGCAGACAGGGAAACGTGCATAATTCTCTTCAAGTAATGAAAGTTTTTGTAAGGCGCTTTCTGAAAACTCAACTTCTTTTGCGCGGTATATTTTTAAAGCGATCGTCGTAATTTTTTCTTTTAAACTTAAATGATCTTCATATAAAAACTTACAAGACTTAGGTTGTATTAACTTTTCTAAAACAGCATTGGCAAGATCCTTAGCACCCTTAGCACCATCGGACCAATGCGAACATAGGATTGCTTTAAATCCCATCTTATCTATTGCGCTTTGAAGCCATATCATTTCTTTTTCTGTGTCAGAATTAAATTGATTGATTGAAACAACGACGTCGAGTCCATAATGGTGTGAGCAATTTTCAATATGACGCCTTAAGTTATTAAACCCAAGCTCGAGCGCTTTTAAGTTTTCCTGATTCAATTCTGGAACACTGATACCGCCATGAAATTTAAGTGCACGAATGGTCGCCACTAAGACAATGATGTCAGGCTTAAGACCCGACTGCCTACATTTGATATCAATGAATTTTTCTGCACCTAAATCTGCACCAAAACCTGCTTCTGTCACCACATAATCCGCTAACTTCAATGCTGTTTTTGTGGCGATAACTGAGTTACATCCATGAGCAATATTAGCAAAAGGGCCTCCATGAATAAAAGCGGGTGTCCCATGCAATGTCTGAACAAGATTAGGTTGAAACGCATCATTCAAAAGGGCTGTCATAGCCCCTTCTGCTTTTAAATCCTTTGCATAAATAGATACGCCGTCTTTTCTTTTTGCAACTTCAATCTCGCCTAGTCGATAATGAAGATCTTCTAATGACTCTGCTAAACAAAAAATGGCCATCACTTCACTTGCGACTGTAATATCGAACCCCGTATCTCGATGATTTTGACCAAGCTTTAATTCGACATGTCTGAGAGCACGGTCATTCATATCAAGACATCGCTTAAAAGAAATTTGATTGGTATCGATATTGAGTTCATTACCGTGATGTATATGATTGTCAATCAAAGCTGCTAAAAGATTATTGGCTGATGTAATCGCATGAAAGTCGCCTGTGAAATGTAAATTAATTTTATCCATAGGTGCTACCTGAGCATAACCGCCACCTGTTGCACCTCCTTTCATCCCAAAGACGGGACCTAAAGAAGGTTCGCGAAGACATGCAGCTGATTTTTTACCGATTGAAAAAAGAGCATCAGCCAAGCCAATCGTTGTGGTTGTTTTTCCTTCCCCGGCAGGAGTTGGGCTCATGGCTGTCACTAAAATTAATTTGGATGTCTTATTCCCTTTTAAAGTGTTTGTAAAAGAAGACTTTAATTTAGCTTGATGTGGGCCATAGAAATATAGGTCGTCTATTTTGATATCAAGTGACTTGACTATCTCATCGATCGACTTTAATTGTGCTGCTTGATTAATTTCTACATCAGATCTCATAAGGCTTTAAATTAAATATTTTCCTGTTCTAACATAAGTTTCTTAACAATTTGTTTTGGGTACTCTGGTATAAACATTTCAATAAAATCATACATAAAACCTCTTAAGAATACATCACGTCTAATACCTAGATAAGTCGTACTTGTAGGAAATAAATGACTTACATCAATACTTACTAAACCTTGATCTCTTTTGGTGTCGTAAGCCATTTGTGCAATTAATCCTATGCCTAGGCCCAGGTTCACATATGTTTTAATCACGTCAGCATCGATCGCTGTTAGAACAATATTGGGCGTTAAGCCTGCATCATGAAAAACTTTTGACACAATCGTACTGCCTGTAAATGCATAGTCATAAGTGATGATGGGATAAGTGGCAAGCTTAGCGAGTGTGACTGTTTTTTCTTTAGCAAGCGGATGCTTTGCCGGCATCACTAAACAGCGATTCCATGTATAACAAGGTAGGCAGAATAATTTATCATTTTGACTAATGGATTCGGTCGCAATGCCAATATCAGCTTCGCCTTTAATGACTTGGTCAGTAACTTGCGTGGGATTGCCTTGATGGATATTAAGTTTGACATCGGGATATTTACTCATAAATGCTTGCACAACATTAGGAAGTTTATATCGCGCTTGGGTGTGTGTTGTAGCAATCGTTAAAACACCCAAACTCGACTGGCTGAACTCTTCACTGACTTGTTTAATGCTTTTGATTTCGCGCAGCACTTCATTGATGCGCTGATAAACATGTTGCCCTGGTTCGGTTAGTCCGACTAAACGCTTGCCATGCCTTAAAAAGATATGGAGGCCCACTTCTTCTTCTATCAGTTGGATTTGTTTGCTCACTCCGGGTTGTGAAGTATGTAAAGCTTCAGCAGCTTTGGAGATGCTAAAACCATTTTTTACAACTTCATGGATACAACGTAATTGTTGGAGTTTCATGTCTTATTCCAATATAACTAAAAGGTATAATGATAGAATATTATATTATTAATTGATAATATCAAAATTTGCTATATTGACGTCCACTTTAGCACCAAAAAGTTAATTTTTGATAGAGGATTGTCATGGATATTGGGTTTATATTTTCAGGATTTATAGTAGGCCTACTTGTAGGCTTAACAGGCGTGGGTGGCGGATCTCTCATGACACCTATCCTTGTTTTATTTTTCCATATTAAGCCAGCGCTCGCTGTAGGCACTGATCTACTTTATGCGTCGGTGACTAAATCTGTAGGCATTTTTGCGCATGGTAAATTAGGCAATATTGATTGGAAAATTGTAAGAAGACTCATGGCTGGAAGTGTCCCTGCCTCAATTTTAACGACGCTCTATTTAAGACAAATTGATATTGCATCTACAGGGGCTGTCGATATCATCAAATTCTATTTAGGTATCGCCTTGCTACTCACTTCTATTGCTGTGATCTTTAGACCTTTTCTCATTGAAAGATCAAAAGTCACCCTTTTAAAATCAGATAATGCCGTCGCGATCGCAACCATTCTCTTAGGCTTAATCTTAGGTGGCTTGGTAACTTTAACTTCAGTGGGTGCAGGTGCGCTTGGTGTCACAGCACTATTACTTATCTATCCTAGAATAGGCATTACAAAAATTGTTGGAACCGATATTGCACATGCGGTACCATTGACGCTTGTTGCAGGACTTGGCCATGTAAGTTTAGGTACTGTCGATTACTCCCTTCTAGGTGTGCTTTTAATCGGCTCAATTCCAGGTATTTATATTGGCAGTCATTTAAGTTCTAAAGTCAGCGAGCAATCTGTTCGCTATGTGTTGGCTTTAATCTTAATTTATGTTGGCCAGAAACTTATTTTTCATTAAGCATTAAAAAAAATTTATGTATCAATACGATAATATCGATCAAACCATTGTCAACGAACGCGTTGCACAATTCCGAGATCAAACATCACGCTACTTAAATGGCAAGCTTACCGATGACGAATTTAGACCGCTTCGTTTACAAAACGGTCTTTATATTCAACGTCACGCACCTATGCTTCGCATTGCGGTTCCCTATGGCCTTTTGTCATCAAAACAATTACGTAAATTAGCGGATATTTCAGATCGCTTTGATCGTGGCTATGGTCATTTTAGTACGAGACAAAATCTACAGCTCAATTGGCCTAAGTTAGAAGAGACACCTGATATTTTAGAAGAGCTCTCTAAAGTTGAAATGCATGCCATTCAAACATCAGGCAATTGTATTCGTAACATTACGACTGACCAATTTGCAGGTGTGGCTCCTGATGAAATTATTGATCCAAGAGCGATTGCTGAAATCTTAAGACAATGGAGCACGTTCCATCCGGAATTTTCTCTGCTGCCTCGTAAATTTAAAATTGCAGTATCAGGCAGCCTTCAAGATCGTGCGATTGTGCAAGCCCACGATATTGGACTTGAATTTTATTATGATGAAGCACAAAAAATGGCCATCCGCGTTTGGGTAGGTGGCGGCTTAGGTAGAACCCCTATTCTTGGATCTGTTATACGCGAACATCTCGATTGGGAACATGTGCTAACTTATTGTGAAGCTATTATTCGCGTCTACAACCTTCACGGTCGTCGTGACAATATCTACAAAGCACGTATTAAAATTTTAGCGAAAGCTTTAGGTATTGAAGAATTTAAAAAACAAGTGGAAGCGGAATGGCAATATTTAAAAAATTCACCCAACACGATCAATGAATCTGAATTAAAACGCGTTGCAAAATTTTTCACAGCAATGCCTTATGAAAATTTAAGCGATCAAGATCAAGCTTATGATGAAGCCATTCAAAATAATAAGGCTTTTGCGTCTTGGGTGAAACGATCGGTGCACCTCCATAAACAAAAAGGCTATCGAGCTATTACCTTGTCCCTCAAACCTCACGGTCTAGCACCAGGTGATGCAACATCAGCACAAATGAGAACTGTAGCTGAACTTGCAGATCTATACAGCTTTGGTGAGCTTCGTGTATCACACGAACAAAATCTCATTTTAGCGGATGTAAAATTACAGGATATTTT
>CAIWQV010000117.1 GCA_903914945.1 uncultured Methylophilaceae bacterium | reverse complement strand
GCTCATCACATCCTGGGGCTGTAGCCGGTCCCAAGGGTATGGCTGTTCGCCATTTAAAGTGGTACGTGAGCTGGGTTTAAAACGTCGTGAGACAGTTTGGTCCCTATCTGCCGTGGGCGTTGGAAGTTTGAGGGGGGCTGCTCCTAGTACGAGAGGACCGGAGTGGACAGATCTCTGGTGGACCGGTTGTCATGCCAATGGCATAGCCGGGTAGCTAAATCTGGAAGAGATAAGCGCTGAAAGCATCTAAGCGCGAAACTCGCCTCGAGATGATACTTCCCTGTGCTTTAAGCACACTAAAGAGTCGTTCAAGACCAGGACGTTGATAGGTCAGGTGTGGAAGCGTAGTAATACGTTAAGCTAACTGATACTAATTGCTCGTGAGGCTTGATCCTATAACCTTAAGACTTGTTCTTTTTAAGGGATATGATTTTTTTAAAGCTGACATTGTAATCAAGAAACACAATAACTTTACTTCTTCAAATTTTGTCCGAATTCGAGACATTGATCTTTGATCATTATCTCAACCAGTTTGCTTGGCGGACATAGAGAGTTGGAACCACTCCTTCCCATCCCGAACAGGACAGTGAAACGACTTATCGCCAATGATAGTATGCTTTTTGCATGCGAAAGTAGGTCACTGCCAAGCTTCTTATAATTAAAAAACCCTAATCTCAAAATTGAGCTTAGGGTTTTTTATTGTCTGTCACTTTTAAAATGAAATTATATTTTTTGTGAGGTATCTTTAAGTGTCGCAGTGCGATTAAAGATCGGTTGATTCAGTTTTGAATCCTTCATATCTGCAATAAAATAACCATGACGTTCAAATTGAAATTGTTCACCCGCTTTAATAGCCTCTAAACTTTTTTCTAATTCTGCTTCAATAGTCACACATGAATTTGGATTGAGTTGTTCTAAATAATTGCTGTCATGACTGCCTGGATGTTCGGTTGAAAAAAGTTTGTCATATAAAAGAATTTTAGCTTTATAGCTATGTGCTTTTGAAACCCAATGAATATTGCCTTTGACTTTAACGCTATCACTTCCAGGTGTGCCTGATTTAGTGTCAGGTAAGTACTCACATAAAACTTTTTTTATTTTGCCATTTACATCTTTTTCAAAAGATGTGCATTTGACGACATAGCCGTATCTTAGTCTTACCATATTACCTGGATACAATCTAAAAAATTGTTTGCTAGGCTCTTCCATAAAATCTTCGCGTTCAATCCAAAGAGACTTAGATAATTTAACGATTCGCTTTTCTAATTCTGGTTTGAGCGGATGATTCGGGGCAAAGCAATCTTCCTCTTTATTGTCTGGATAGTTTGTAATTACAAGCTCTATCGGATCAAGCACTGCGATACGTCTTTCGCATGACACATTTAAAACTTCTCGCATCGATTCTTCAAGTGTTGCGTAATCAATCCATGAATCCGCTTTAGATACACCAATACGATCTGTAAAAAGTTTAAACCCTTCTGGTGTGTACCCGCGACGACGCGCACCTTCTAAAGTTGGCAATCTTGGATCATCCCATCCTGTCACATGCTTACCATCCACTAACTCAATCAGTTTTCTTTTAGAGAGCACTGCGTAAGTTAAATTAAGTCTTGCGAATTCATACTGACGAGGTTGTGGTTTGGATAACAAACCATTATCTATAAGTCGATCTAAAATCCAATCATAAAAAGGACGTTGATCCTCAAATTCTAGAGTACAAATCGAATGCGTAATTTTTTCAAACGCATCCTCAATAGGATGTGCAAATGTATACATAGGATAGATGCACCATGTATCAGCCGTATTGTGATGATGCGCACGTTTAATTCGATAAATCGCAGGATCACGTAAATTAAT
>CAIWQV010000116.1 GCA_903914945.1 uncultured Methylophilaceae bacterium | reverse complement strand
ATTTTTCCCTGATCAAGATCGTAAGTAGATTTCACATTACCTGCCGAGGTTAAGGGCGCAGGGACACCATTTGAGTGTCCAATTGCGATAACTTCTTGACCTTTTTTAAGGTCTGTACTTTTACCTAAGATAGCGGGTTTATTGGGCATGCCAAAAGTTGTCACTAAACATAAGTCATGCCAACGATCTGCTTTGACAGTGGTAACTGAATAGGTTTCCTCTCCTTGAGATACCCAGGGCTGTTTTGCTCTTCTTAAAACATGGCAATTTGTGATGACTTGATTCTCACCCACAACAACACCGGAACCAAAAGCAAGACCTCCTGCTTCGTTGTAACCCCTGATCATGACCACACTTAAAAATGAACTCATCAATTGATCTTGATTTAAGGCCCATGCATTCCCTGTGTAAAAAAAGACGGATAAGGCGACGAAGGATATATATTTAAGTAATGGCTTCATAAGATATCGTTTTTCAAAAGTATAATATTGACTTGACTAGAAGTCGTATTAAAAGTTCTTGCTAGTTTTACACATTTTTCTTTTCCAAATCCTTTTTTAAGTAGAATATCACTATCTTGTTACTTACATTTCCAAATAGCCCTTACCAGTTATTCCAACCATTTTCCCCTGCTGGCGATCAGCCGCAGGCTATTGATTTATTAACAAAAGGCATTGTTGATGGAAAAAAATTTCAAACACTACTGGGTGTAACAGGTTCTGGTAAAACATTTACGATTGCAAATGTTATTGCAAGAATAGGCAAGCCCGCCATCGTCATGGCACCAAACAAGACACTCGCAGCGCAACTTTATTCTGAATTTAGAGAATTTTTTCCGCAAAATGCAGTGGAGTATTTTGTATCTTATTACGACTATTACCAGCCGGAAGCTTATGTACCAGCGCGTGATCTTTTTATTGAAAAAGATTCGAGCATTAATGAACATATTGAGCAGATGCGCTTGTCTGCCACCAAAGCTTTGCTTGAGCGTGATGACAGTATTATTGTAGCCACAGTATCTGCAATCTACGGCATTGGAGATCCTGTGGATTACCAGGGCATGGTCATGCATCTCGTACAAGGCGAAAAACTATTACAACGCAATATTATTTTGCGCTTAGTGTCTATGCAATATGATCGTAATGATTTTGATTTTTCACGGGGCGCATTTAGGGTCCGAGGCGACACGATTGATATATTTCCTGCTGAAAATTCAGAAACTGCAATTAGAGTCACTTTGTTCGATGATCTCATTGAATCTATTACGCTCTTTGATCCACTTACTGGACAGATGTGTAAGAAGGTTAATCATTTTACTGTGTACCCTTCAAGTCATTATGTGACACCGCGAGACACAGTAGTGAGAGCTATTGAAAAAATTAAAAACGAATTAAGAGAACGTTCTGATTATTTTGTTAAGGCAAATAAACTAGTTGAGGCGCAAAGAATTGAACAGCGGACGCGTTTTGATATTGAGATGTTAAATGAAATAGGTTTTTGCAAAGGTATTGAAAATTATTCGAGACATTTATCAGGAAGAAATCCAGGTGATCCACCGCCAACTTTAATTGAGTATTTACCTAAAGATGCTTTAATGATTATTGATGAAAGTCATGTCACGGTCCCTCAGGTGGGTGGAATGTACAAGGGGGATCGGGCAAGAAAAGAAAATTTAGTGGAGTATGGTTTTAGATTACCTTCGGCACTCGACAATCGACCGTTAAAGTTTGAAGAGTTTGAAAAAACGATGCGCCAATGTATTTTTGTATCTGCGACTCCAGCTGAGCACGAGGCCGCACATACAGAGCAAATTGTCGAGCAAGTTGCAAGGCCCACCGGTCTGATTGATCCTGAAATTACTGTGAAACCAGCTGATACACAAGTAGACGATTTGTTGAGTGAGATTAATCTTCGTGTTGATAAAAATGAAAGAGTCTTGGCAACTACTTTAACGAAGCGTATGGCTGAAGATTTGACGGATTACTTATCTGAACACCAAATTAAAGTGCGTTATCTTCACTCTGATATTGATACTGTAGAGCGGGTTGAAATTATCCGCGACTTAAGATTAGGTAAGTTTGACGTTGTCGTAGGTATCAATCTATTAAGAGAGGGTTTAGATATCCCTGAAGTTTCATTAGTGGCGGTATTAGACGCTGACAAAGAAGGATTTTTAAGGTCTGAGCGTTCGCTTATACAAACGGCTGGAAGAGCGGCTCGTAATCTTAATGGGCAAGTAATTTTTTACGCTAACAAGATTACACGTAGCATGAAAGTTGCCATTGATGAAACTAATCGAAGACGCACTAAGCAAATTACATTTAACCTCGAGAATGGTATTACCCCAGTAGGGGTGACTAAAAAAATTAAAGATATTATTGAAGGCACTTTCGACAAAGAAGAAGTGGACTTTAATCGAGCGCTCAAGAAAGAAGAGGCTCGTTATGACCATCTCAATGAAAAGCAGATGGCCAAAGAAATTCAAAAAATTGAAAAGGGCATGCAAACGGCGGCTCGTAATTTGGAGTTCGAAAAAGCGGCTCAACTTCGAGATGAGGCCAAATTCCTCAAAGAAAGGCTTTACGGGGCAGGGCTTAAGGACCGAATTGACCTTTAAAAAGCATTGATTTAATTCAAAAAACACCTATAATACTCGATCTTTCTACCTTGCTTTACAGTGAGCCGCATCACTGAAAGCTTTTAACCATAAGGGGATTTATATGCGACATTATGAAGTAGTATTTATCGTACATCCTGATCAAAGCGAACAAGTGCCTGGCATGATTGAACGCTACAGATCTCTAGTAACATCCAAAGGTGGAAAACTCCACCGCCTCGAAGATTGGGGTCGCAAACAGCTTGCTTACATGATAGAAAAAATTCATAAAGCGCATTATGTGCTTATGAATATCGAATGCGACATTGAAACGCTTGCAGAATTAGAGCATGCATTTAAATTCAATGATGCCGTATTGCGTCATCTGATTATGAGCACAAAAACAGCCGTGACTGCACCATCGATTATGATGAAAGAAGAAAAATCAAAATCAGTGCTTGATAAAGATGAGCGCGCTGCACCTGAGGTTGCTGTAGCTTAATCTAGATTGAATTGCTTAGAGATTTCTGGAGAGGTGTGCCATGTGGATCTGGTACGTTATACACCAGCAGGAATACCAGCACTTAATCTTACTTTAAAACATAGCTCGGAGCAGATTGAGGCAAATTTAAAGCGAACAATCAATTGTGAGTTAAGCGCAAAAATTATGGGTAATGATGCATTGATACCTTTAAAAATTGGCGACAGAATTAAAACAAAAGGGTTTATTGGAAATAAAAGCGCAAAAAGTAATCAGCTTATTTTCCATATTAATTTTATAGAATATCTATAGGAGTTTATGATGGCTAGAGAAATGTACAAAAGAAGACGTTACTGCAGATTTAGTGCTGAAGGCATTAAGGAAGTAGATTACAAGGATGTTGATTTATTAAAAGACTTTATTACCGAAAATGGAAAACTTATTCCAGCCCGTATTACAGGTACTAAGGCGATTTATCAACGTCAACTCAATATTGCCGTGAAGCGCGCTCGTTTTTTAGCGCTTTTACCATACACTGATAAGCACTAAGGAGATTACAAGATGCAAGTTATTTTATTAGAGAAAGTAGCTAATTTAGGAAACCTTGGTGACATCGTTAAAGTTAAGGATGGCTTTGGTCGAAATTTTTTAATTCCACAAGGTAAAGCTAAGCGTGCAACAGATTCAAATAAAGCTGAATTTGAAGCAAAACGTGCTGAGCTTGAAAAACAACAAGTAGCTCTTCTTGATGCGGCTAAAGAAAGATCAAAAGCGCTTAACGGATTTACTTTGGTAGTGACACAAAAAGCGGGTGTAGATGGTAAGCTTTTTGGTTCTGTAACGAATACAGATATTGCTGAAGGCTTAACTGCTAAAAATATTAAAGTCGTTAAAGCTGAAATTCGTATGCCAGATGGCCCTCTTAAAACGGTAGGCCAGCATCAAGTTACAATTGCATTGCACCATGATGTGACAGTGGATATTACAATTGAAGTGATTGGTGAACCTGCTTAATAAAAAGCAATCTATTTTTTTAAAGGCTGCCTAGAGCAGCCTTTTTTTATTCCGTTATAATTAATCCATGGCTGACGATATTCTAAATACCCTTAAATTACCCCCTCATTCGATCGAAGCAGAACAGTCGTTATTGGGCGGCTTACTGATTGAAAATGAAGCGCTGGATAAGATCGCTGATCTTGTGTCACCGAGTGATTTTTATCGTCAAGATCACCGTTTAATTTATCAGCATATTATTAAACTTATTGAGCAAAACAGCCCAGCTGACATTGTCACTGTGGCGGAATCTTTAGAGAAAAATGCTGAATTGGTAACGGCAGGTGGTATCAGTTATCTCGGTTCTTTAGCTCAAAATACACCAACTTCGGCCAATATACGTCGATATGCAGAGATTGTCCGTGAGCGGGCTATCATGAGGCATTTAGTCGAGGTAGGGTCTGACATTGCTGACAGTGCGTTTGCACCCCAGGGGCGAGATGCTCAGCAACTTCTAGACGAAGCTGAAGCGAAGATTTTCCAAATTGCCGAAAAAGAAAAACATGATCAATCTGGATTTAAAGATATTAAAGAGCTCTTACCTCAAGTAGCACAAAGGATTGATGACTTATTTACCGCAGGCGCTAGCGATGTTACTGGCGTACCTACTGGTTTTTCTGATTTAGATGCTATGACCTCAGGTCTCCAGCCCGGCGATCTTGTGATTGTGGCAGGACGTCCATCAATGGGTAAAACTTCCTTAGCCCTTAATATGGCTGAAAATGTGGCGCTAGATACAGGCTTACCTGTTGCTGTATTTTCAATGGAAATGGCGTCTACCCAACTTACCATGCGTCTACTAGGCTCTGTAGGTCGGCTAGATCAGCATAAGATGAGAACAGGTCGCCTTGAAGATGATGATTGGGAAAGATTAACCCATGCCTTAGGTAGACTCAATGAAGCACCTATTCATATTGATGAAGGGGCGGGTCTTAACTCTTTTGATATTAGGGCACGTGCCAGAAGACTTTCAAGACAGTGCGGAAAATTAGGCCTCATTGTGATCGACTATCTCCAGTTAATGTCAGCCCCTGGTGGACGACAAAGTGAAAATCGCGCTACTGAAATTTCTGAAATGTCACGCTCTTTGAAAGCATTAGCAAAAGAACTTGATGTGCCTGTTGTTGCATTGTCTCAGCTAAATCGAAGCGTTGAGCAACGCCCTGACAAGCGTCCGGTGATGTCTGACTTAAGAGAATCAGGCGCGATTGAGCAAGATGCCGATTTAATTCTTTTCATTTATCGCGACGAAGTCTATAACCCCGATACGCCAGATAAAGGCGTTGCAGAAATTATTATCGCAAAACAAAGAAATGGCCCTATTGGAAGAGTGAGATTAACATTCTTAGGTGAATATACACGCTTTGAAAATTTTGCTAATCCAGGTTTTCAATCTTTCGACGAATAAATTAGATGCGTCCTCTCAAGGCATTTATTAATCAGGCTTCATTACAACATAATCTCGCTACAGTTAAACAATTAGCGCCTCATTCAAAAATCATGTCTGTCGTAAAAGCTAATGGCTATGGTCATGGTCTTATTAATGTTGCGCGCGGGCTGAACGAAAGTGATGGTTTTGCGGTGCTCACTTTAAATGAAGCCATTGATTTAAGGGAGCATGGTTTTGAGCAAGACATTCTTTTGCTCGAGGGTGCTTTCGAAGCTTATGAAATTTCGATTGCAGCAAAAATGCATTTTAATCTTGTCGTACACAATCTTCATCAGTTACAAATGATTGAAAAATTAAAACTCAATCGTCCACTTGATATTCACTTCAAAATTAATACAGGCATGAATCGTTTAGGATTTAACCCTCAAGAGGCGAAAGAAATTCTTAAAACTTTACAAAATAAATCTCATTTTAAATCGATCACACTCATGACTCATTTTGCAACGGCAGATGAGCCTCGAGGTGTGGATTGGCAATTATCCGTATTTGATGATATCGCAAAGCCTTTTAATTTTTCTCGTTCAGTTGCAAATTCTGCATCTATTGTGAATTTTAAAAAGACACATCTTGATTGGGTTCGACCTGGCATCATGCTTTACGGAGCGTCACCTATTATGGGGCACAAAAGTAGCACATTAAATATCAAGCCTGTCATGCAATTAAAAAGCAAAATTATTGCGATACAAAATTTATCTAAAAATGACTCAGTAGGATATGGCGAAAGTTTTAAGGCCAAAAAGGATATGCGAATTGCTGTGGTTGCATGTGGATACGCAGATGGTTATCCGCGACATGCGCCAACGGGTACTCCTGTATACGTAGAAGGAAAAAAGACATCAACGGTCGGAAGAGTTTCGATGGACATGCTCTATATTGATATTACCGACATACCTCATGCATCTATCTCAAGCGATGTGGAGTTATGGGGTGAGCATGTGCCTGTGGATGACGTTGCAGAAAAATCTGGAACAGTAGGTTACGAATTGCTTTGCGCTATTTCAGCTTCAAAAAGAGTCCCTATAGAAATTGTCCATGGCTAAAAATAAGATTGCATATGTTTGTACTGAATGTGGTGGCCAATCGACTAAATGGCAGGGCCAATGTCCGCATTGCATGACTTGGAATACGATGGCAGAAAGTATTATCGAAGCGTCCGTGCCGAGCCGATATGCATCTTTAACACAAACTTCAGAATTAAAGAAACTCAATGAAGTCAAAATGTCAGCTGTTTATAAAAGAACAACTTGTATTAGTGAATTTGATCGCGTGCTAGGTGGCGGTTTTGTACCAGGCGGTGTGGTTCTGATTGGCGGCGACCCTGGGATTGGTAAATCAACACTTCTTATTCAAGCACTATCACACATGACGAACGACAAGAGTCAAACGCCCTGTAAAGTTATCTACGTAAGTGGTGAAGAATCACCACAGCAAATTGCGATGCGAGCCAAGCGATTGGAGCTCGAAGTCTCAGATATTTTTATATTATCTGAAATTAACTTAGAAAAAATTATTCAGTCGATTGAAAAAAATAAACCTGACGTCGTTGTAATTGATTCCATTCAGACAATTTATTCAGAAGAGTTACAATCAGCACCTGGTTCTGTCACGCAAGTCAGGGAGTGCTCTGCCCAATTAACTCGTATCGCAAAACAATTAGAAGTTAGTATGATTTTAGTAGGTCATGTCACAAAAGAAGGCTCTCTAGCGGGCCCTCGTGTGCTAGAACATATTGTAGATACCGTGCTTTATTTTGAAGGCGATCAAAATTCAAGTTTTAGAATGGTGCGTGCATTTAAGAATCGCTTTGGAGCCGTTAATGAGCTTGGTGTTTTTGCAATGACAGAAAAAGGTTTACGTGAAGTAACAAATCCTTCTGCATTGTTTTTATCTCATCACCATGAAGAAGTTTCTGGATCATGTATTACGGTAACACAAGAAGGCACAAGACCGCTTCTGATAGAAATTCAAGCTCTTGTGGATAATGCGCACGGAGCATCACCTAAGCGCTTAGGGGTAGGTTTAGAGCAGAATCGTCTCTCAATGTTACTTGCAGTATTGAATCGACATGGCGGTATTGCTTGCTTTGATCAGGATGTTTTTGTGAACGCAGTAGGCGGCGTCAAAATTACTGAGCCCGGTGTTGATCTTGCTATTTTGTGTGCCATCGTTTCTTCATTTAAAGATCAGCCTATTAATCAAAAGACCATCATTTTCGGTGAAGTAGGATTAGCAGGAGAAGTGAGGCCGATCCAAAGAGGCCAAGAGCGCATTAAAGAAGCTGCAAAATTAGGATTTACACGAGCCATCATTCCCAAGGCAAACATTGCAAAACAAAAAATTGCAGGGATTGAGGTATTGGGTATTGAATATTTATCTCAAGCGCTTCAGTTACTCAAAGCGTAAAATTTATTTTTAAAGAAACACACAAGTATCACGAGCACTTTTCTAAAAGGTGGGAGTAATACTTTATGATTGAGTGTCTGTTCTGGTTTATCTCTCTTAATTTCAAGGAGTAACGTTTCATAAATTTTGCCCATAATTAATCCTGGAATCTGTGGATTAATATCTTCTTTAGGAAGTTTTTGATAAGCATTTTTATAAAACACTTCTGCACGTGCAATTTGATAAATCATTAAGTTTGATAGCTGATTACTTTCTTTAAATTTTAGAATTTCATCTTCAGGCACATTAAATTCTTTAAGTTCGTCGAGCGGGATATAAATTCTATTTTTTCTTGCATCCTCTCCAACATCTCGAATAATGTTTGTGAGCTGAAGCGCAATGCCAAGATCATGCGCATATTTTAAAGTCGCTTGATTTTTAAAGCCTAATATTTTTACGCTTAGGATACCAACCACGCCCGCAACACGATAGCAGTATAGTTGAAGTTGTTTAAAATTTTCGTAGCGATTAAATTTTAGATCCATTTCCATGCCATCTAACATCTCAATGAAATAGGCTTCATTAAGTTCATAGATATGAACAAACTTTAAAAGTGATTTTGTCACAGGGTGTTGAGGTGTTTCATGAAATAAACGGTTGATTTCAGCTTTCCACCAGTTTATTTTTGCAGTAGCTACTTCGAGCTCCAATGTCTCATCGACAATGTCATCAATTTCTCTGCAAAATGCATAAAGTGATATGAGTGCATCTCGTCTATCTTTGCTTATAAAGTAGAAAGCCCAAGTAAAATTTGATTTACTTGCTTTGACTTTTTCGTAGCAATACTGAATAGGGGTCATAGTGATCTTAGCGCTACTTTTAAAAAAATGAATATCCAATCTAATGGTTTAATTTTAGGTGGATCAATGAATAAATTACAGTTATTTCTTTTCATTCTTTTCAAGAGTAAAAGTGCCGCACATTCGATTATTTGTATTTCAAAACCAAGTCTTCCTTTTATTTTTTTACCAAGACCCAACCCTTTCTCAAGGATTTGATAGTTTCGCATGACCCAATATTTTTTATACTGCATCCAGTGCTTCGTAAAGTTTCTTTGTTGTATATCTTCTATCTTTAAATTAAATCTTTTCATTTCGTCTTTCGGGATATAAATGCGGCCTTTTTCAAAATCTTCTACAACGCCTTGGGCGAAATTAATAAGTGCTAATGCTGTGCAAATCGCATTTGATTGACGAATATTTCCTTTGTTATCTATTTTTACAAGACTTAAAATAAGCTCTCCTGCTGGGTTTGCAGCGTCATCACAATACCTCATTAAGTTATTAAATTTAGCGTATTGTTTATGATTAATATCTTCACTGAATGCATTAATAAATCTATTTAAGTTATTGATTTTAAAGTTATATTTAATATATAATTTCCGTAATATTTTAAAATAACTATCATTAATTTTTTGATTGAATTGGATTTTGTTGAGATGAATTTTGAGGTATTGAATCTGTTTAATGCGTTCTTTTTTTGAATGATTTCCTTCATCAGCTATGTCGTCACCAAGCCTCGCAAAAGCATACAAAGTAATGATTGCTTCACGTATATCTTTACCTAGCACTAAAGACCCTACGGTAAAATTTTCATAATGATTTCTTGATTGAGCAATTTTGTAACGGCTCATTATGGAATGTGTGGGCTTCATAGGCGTTAGTATGTTATAGAATAGAAATCTTTAATAGGTAAGGTGAGTTTTATGTTTGGCATTATCGGTGGTACAGGCCTGGCTTCAATCCACGAACTGAAAGTTGTAAAGCGTGAACTTATAAGGACGCCTTACGGAGAACCATCTCAGCCACTTATTTTTGGTAATTTGTCAGGTAAAAATGTTGTTTTCTTAGCTCGCCATGGTTCAGGCCACACGATACCACCTCATGAAATTAATTATCGCGCCAATATATGGGCATTACAATCAGTTGGTGTTACAAAAATAATTTCAGTAGCAACCGTTGGTGTAATTGACGACAAAGTAAAGCCCGGCACAGTATATATTCCCAACCAGATCATTGATTACACTTATGGACGAAAAAATACTTATTTTGATGGCGCGGAAATGCCGGTGAAGCATATTGATTTTACATATCCTTACGATGAACCTTTGAGAAAAGTTATTATTAATATCGCTCAATCTTTTTTAAACACAACCATAACTGATGGCGTATATGCCGCTGTTCAGGGGCCAAGATTAGAAACAGCCGCTGAGATTAACCGTCTTGAGAAGGACGGCGTTACTATAGTCGGCATGACTGGAATGCCAGAAGCTGTCCTAGCAAAAGAGCTCAATAT
>CAIWQV010000115.1 GCA_903914945.1 uncultured Methylophilaceae bacterium | reverse complement strand
GTCCCACGATATTTTAGATATTTCACCGCATCATCTTATTAATATCATTGGGCCTGACGAAGCCTATTCAGTCGCGCAATTTACAAAAGATACTTTAAAACTTATTGATGAAATTTTATTGCGAGGACATATTCCTCTTCTTGTAGGAGGTACCATGATGTACTTTAATGGCCTTGAAAAAGGTATTAATCAAATGCCTACAACAAGTCATGAAATTCGAAAACATTTAGAAATAGAAGCGAAGCAAATAGGCTGGCCGAAATTGTATGAAAAACTAAAAGTGATTGATCCTGACACTGCAGAAAAATTAAATCCTAATGACACTCAAAGGATCAGTCGGGCTTTGGAAGTTTTTTATGCCTCAGGAAAATCTTTGTCATCTTTTCATAATTCAAATACTAAAAATGAATTTCCCTTTACGGTTCATAAAATAGGATTAATGCCAAGCAACAGAAAGATGCTTCATGACCGGATTGAATCAAGAGTCCATGAAATGATAGAGGCGGGTTTATTTGATGAGGTGAAGACCTTACGTCAGACATATCCACAATTACACAATAATATGCCTTCAATGAGATCAGTTGGATATCGTCAAACGCTTGAATATTTGGATGGTGATATAGAAGAGAAAGATTGCATTGATCGAATTATTTTTGCAACTCGACAACTTGCAAAAAGACAAATGACTTGGATGAGAAGTATGGAAAATCTTAAAGTATTTGATTGCGTAACTGATGATACGGATAAAGAAGTTATTAAACATGTGCGAGTAGTTTTAGCATGAAAATAAGAAGCTATCTTCCAATGTTTTCCCTGCTTTTCGGAGCTTTAGTATGGGGCACAATTTGGTATCCATATCGTCTGATGGCACATGCAGGGGTTTCAGGTATCTATTCTAGTCTGTATGTTTTTCTGTTAACTCTTGCGATCGCGCTACCTTATTTTTTTATCACTAAAAAACAGATTTCAATATGGACAAAAGATTTTTGGTTTCTTGCAAGCATTGCTGGTTATACCAATATTAGTTATGTATTAGCTGTGATCGATGGCGAAGTTGTCCGTGTGATGCTTTTATTTTATCTTTCTCCTATTTGGACTATTTTTTTAGCGCACTTTATTCTAAATGAAGATACAAAGAAACGGCATTACATCGCGGCATTGATTTCTCTTATCGGTGCTTTTATTATGCTTTGGCAACCTGGCTACATTGTTCACTTAGAGTCCAAGAGTGACTGGCTCGCTATCACTTCTGGCTTAGGTTTTGCAATCACTAATGTGATGACACGAAAACATCAATATATGACTATTAACCAGAAGGCTTTAGCGATCTGGCTTGGTGTTGTAGTCGTAGCTATCTTATGTATCACATTCGATCGAAACACCATGCCATCATTAAATTTTTTTACACCCATAGATGCCTTGATTATGATGTGTATTGCCTTATGTCTATTTTTTTCAACGTTACTCGTGCAATTCGGAGTGACACAAATTAAGGCTGTTGAAGCATCTAGTTTTTTTCTTTTTGAAATTGTCGTTGCTGCAATTTCAGCTTATTTGCTTGTTGGCGAGAGTGTATCGCTTAGAGAATGGGTAGGCGGCCTTATGATTATCATTGGCGTTGTCCTTGCTGCACAAAATTAAATGAGATTTTTGTAGATTTGCTCTAGTGATTTTACAAATAATTGTGGTTGAAAAATTGGTGAGGCTGCTCTAGCTTCTTTTAATCTTCGAATAATGTCTTGTCTGTAATGCAAATTTTCAGTGAGCTTAGATGCACATTGAATATAGCTTTCGATATCTTCAGTAATGAGGTCATCTAAATTTAAACTGTGAAGTAAACTCCCTGCAACTCTGGAAGGAAATGTTTTTCCTTTTAGTGTCACAATAGGTAAATCCATTGACAAAGCATCACTTGCAGAAGTATGAGCGTTATAAGGCAGTGTATCTAGATAAATATCTGCTAAGGCATGGCGAGCAATATGTTCTGCATTTGATACGCGAGGTGCAAAAACAATTCTTTCGGCATTAATACCATTTCGCTTTGCGTAGTCTTTGAGATTATCTGTTGCCCATGTATTTGAAAATGAAAGCCAAAGAATGCTTTTCGGGTATTTTTTTAAAAGTGATAACCAGGCTTTGTATATAGGCTCAGTAATCTTGAAAGACTGATTGAAAGCACAATAGACAAGAGCGTCTTCGGGCAGGTTTAAATCTCGCCTTGTTTTTAGATTGGTTTGGCCTCGACTTTCAATATTAGGCTGATAAGCAAAAGGGAGTCTTAGAATAGATTCTGCATAATACTTTTCGTCGCCTTTTGGGATAATAAATTCATCTGCCAAAATATAGTCGTAAAGTGATTTTTCTTGAGTGAACCCCATTGTTCCAGGGTAGCCTAGCCAGTTAATAGTGATTGTTTTTTTAAGTCGTGGAGCAATGAAGGCACGACTATTATTAGTGTAGCCTGTTAGATCAATCAAAATATCAATTTGATCTTGGTCTATTAAAGAGGCTGCTTTTTCATCATCAATACTTGAGATATCACGATGATGATCAAATAAGCTAATTATTGTATTTCTTTCCTCTGTATTTTCAATTGGACTTGCATCATAAGCGTATATATCAAATCCATCACGGCTGTGATATTTGATTACATCGCGGATTAGAAAATATAAGGGGTGAAGCTTGAAGTCTGATGACAAGTAACCAATTCGCACCTTATCTTTACTTTCTCTCTTTTCTTTTTTAAATGGTAGGTCTCTAAAATGATTTTGTGTCCAATGATTCGCACATATTAGCTGCTCTTGAGGTGACGACTGTGGATTGGCTACGAAAGCAAAAGGAGAGATAAGGGCTTCTGTATGCGTATCAACAATAGAGCATATTTTTTGGAAAAAATTATCAATTTCATCCCAATTACACATATGCTGTTTTTGATGAGTCAGATGGGCTAGGGCATGAAACAGGTCGGGCCTGATCTTCAACGCATTTTGGTAGGATATTACAGCCTTATCCAGGTAACCTAATTTGCGTTCTGTATTACCATTGTTATTCCAAAGATCAGCATCGTTTTGATTTAGTTGGATAGCTTTTTGATAATTCTCATAAGCTTTAGAAATTTTATTAAGCTTATCTTGTGTATTTGCTAAATTATAGTAAAAAACCCAATTATTTTTTTCGTGCTCTAGAGCTTCTTCAAAGCAAGCTTCTGATAATTGGAATTTTGATTTTAAATAATATTCATTACCAAACGAGGAAAGAGAAAAGCAGAGTGCATTTTTAATATCTACATTATCTTTAAACTGATGCAAGCATCTTCTAAAATAACCTGCAGCTTCTTCGAATTGTTTGTTAGAAGCGCAAAGATTTCCTAACTCTAATTGGATAATGTAATTATCAGGCTCTAGTCGCAGCGCTTTTTTTAATGAAAAAATAGCTTTTGAAAGATCTCCTTCTCTTTCATATTTTTCTGCTTCTGCAATAAATAT
>CAIWQV010000114.1 GCA_903914945.1 uncultured Methylophilaceae bacterium | reverse complement strand
TTTGCCTCCTGCCCCAGCGCAAAAATCTGCAACCATCATCCCTCTTTTCGCATCAACTGCGAAACTTAGTATTTGACTACTCTCATCCTGAACCTCAATTTTTCCTTCTAGAAATAAAGGATTTTTACTTAATGATGTCCCTCGAGCGATTCTTATTCCAGAAGGGGAATATGTCATCACTTCAATATCCACTATTTCTTTAGCGAGTAATTCAATAAGCTCCTCTCGACTAATTTTTATAGTATTAATTCTTATATCTAATTTAGCTGGCTCAAGGAAGCTTCTTCCTAGGTCTATTGCTTCATTTAAACCATATTGCTCCACAAATAAATCCCAAAGCCAATCTGGCAAGCTTAATTTTTCAGGCCAGGTATAGTTTTCAGTGTCTCTTGATTTTAATGATTTGGCCCACTCAATTTCATCTTTACTCAATCCATGCTCAAGCTCACGAATGCTTCTACCTTCAATTTTGATTAGCCAAGCAATCACTAGCTTTTTAAAATTACTATCATCTTCATTTATTTTCTTTAAAAATCTGAGTCGCCTGATAACACCATAGATACATTCAGCGATTTCTCCTCTATCTTTCTGACCTAACTCACCATGTTCTCTATAATAATGACTTAATTTCATATCTGCGGGCCCATGAAAATCTAATATTTCGCCTAAAATATTTGCGCAGTGCTGTATCAAATCAAGATTTAACATATTTATGAGCCTAAACTTTCAATTTCTATTTTTTTAGCGGATTGATCTAAGATGCTTCCATCTTTTTCTGTTTTTCTTATCTTTACTGGAATAAATCTATAATCTTTTGCAAGCCATAGATCAATTCTTTCTTCGTTAGTGTAATTAAATTTTGCTATATGCATAGTTTCTATCTTATCAACATCCGTCTCGATAATTTCATCCCCAACATAAGCATAATCATATGGCTTATAATTTTTTCCATTAGTAACATAAAGTTTCATTTTTGTTAAAGGTGGCTCAAACATAAATTGATACATGACACTTAGCATATCTTGAGACCCTTCTTGCATTTCAATTTCACTCTTGTTGCCATTCACTGTAATAATTATTTTTTTAGACTCCCAATCAAAGACTGCTAGATTGTCTATCTTGCTGCCAAATTGATAATGATAATTTATTGGCCTTAAACCATCTGGTGTAATCAGCCCATCGCTTGTCTGAACTACTTTATTCCAATAAAAAAGAGATACAAATCCCTTAGCCTCAACTTCATTTCTAATACTGTAATGATTATCCTGCTCTAATAGATATGTTGTTTTTGCGGCTCCCACTGGTGAGCTATCTAAACTTCTCCTCACATCATAATCAATAACTACTTTTTTATATTGAATTTCTTTTTTTTCACTGCTTTGAGAAAATTGATTTATATCATTACTTTCAGAATTCGGATTCAAATCATCTTTTGAATGCTCTATTTTTTCACTCAAATTATTATCTATATGCTTATTTCTCTTAATATCTTTTTTGGGTGTGGGGAGTTTTTTCTGATTCGAAACCTCTTGATCTTTTATTGGACTCTCGAGATGACTTTCAATAACAATATTAAGACTATCAGAATTTTCTAAAAAAAATGGGTTGTACATATCAATACCGCCCAACAAGAAAAGATGAATTAAAATTGAAACAAAAATTGATAATAAGAATTTTACATGGTTACTTTTCAGTAATTTTTTTACTAGGCTAAAGTCCATTGAGATCTATATTTGTCTGAACTAAATTTTGCTCAAGTGTTGTACCATTTTTTTCTTGGTAACGAATTCGAATAGGCAATTTATAAGCCTTATCATTAAGCCATATTTGAGTCTCTGGCTTTCCATCTTTTTCAGCCAGACTTTGAACTAAATAAGTATCAAAATTCATATCGGCTGATGAAAGTGCTACTTTTTTATCTGTAATCTTAAATTGATATTTTTTATATTTCTTTCCAGTTGCTGCTAAAAATTCAATCATAGATTCATCAAAATTCTCATAATTAAATTGATATAAGTAACTAATTAAATCTTGTGTTTTATTTTCTATGTTTTCTTTTGTTTCGCTTCCCTTATACCGAGTTATTAATATTTTATTGTCCCAATCAAAATCAACAATTGCGTCTTTACTTGCATTGCTTCCCTGGTGAAGCTCAAAGCGCTTTGGCTTCAATCCTTCAGATGAGATATTGCCTTCACTTACCAATACACGATCTCCAAATAAAGCATAAAGTCCAATACCTTTTGTAGCGCTCTCAATATGATATTTGCCGGTCTCGTCGATCAAAAATTTTTCAACGACTGTCCCTAGCATCTCTCCATTCTGTGTGAGCTCGTATTTCAACTCTAAAATATTGGGAAGTTCTTTTGAATAGACTAATGAACTAAATAAAAATAAAAAAAATGCTAGCCATTGTTTGAATGGCAATAATCTTTTCATATTTAGATTAAATCACCATAGTAGGATGTTCATTAGCTTCACGTTTTCTAATGATACCTATCTCGTAAACAGTCTCGTTCGACTCGTGTAAAATTTGCTTTGCTTTGGCAACATCTTTTTGATCAATGACGATAGCCATACCTATTCCACAATTAAATGTTCGATAAAGTTCTGAACTCGAGATATTTCCTTTGTCTTGTAACCATTGAAAAAGTTTGGGTAGTGGCCAATTTGACGACTGAATTTCCGCCATTAAGTGTGGCTCTAAAATCCGCGGGATATTTTCTGTAATACCGCCGCCTGTGATATGGGCCATGCCTTTAATTTTGATTGTTTTTTTAAGATTGAGAATCGATTTTACGTAAAGCTTTGTGGGCTCCATGACGATATCTTTTAATGTTTTGCCATCAAATGGCGTTAGGAAATCAGCTTTTTCATTACTGATAATTTTTCTAATCAAGGAATACCCATTTGAATGAGCTCCACTCGAAGCGAGTCCAATGACTGCATCTCCAGGTTGAATTGTTTTACCGTTAATGATTTCACTTTTTTCTACAACTCCGACTGCAAATCCAGCTAAATCGTACTCGCCTTCAGGGTACATACCTGGCATCTCTGCTGTTTCTCCTCCTACAAGAGCGCATCCTGACTGAGCGCAACCTTCTGCAATACCTTTCACAACTTGAGATGCAATTTCTACGTCTAATTTCCCACATGCAAAATAATCAAGGAAGAATAAAGGCTCAGCCCCCTGAACTAGTATGTCGTTAACACTCATAGCAACCAAATCAATGCCTACGGTGTCATGTTTATTTAATTCAAATGCTAATTTAAGTTTCGTGCCTACCCCGTCGGTGCCCGAGACGAGCACGGGTTCTTTGTATTTTTTAGGCACCTCAAATAAAGATCCAAAGCCTCCAATACCTCCCAAAACCTCTGGTCGCATAGTTCTTTTTGCAAAAGGCTTAATTCTTTCAACAAGCGCATCTCCAGCTTCAATGTCTACACCTGCATCTCTATAAGTAATGGATTGACTATCTTTTCTTGTATCATCTTTATTCAAAAGATTAACTCTCTTTCATTAAACATTTAGGTTAGTCGTTATAATTGAAATTTTAACCGAAATATATTTTAAAGATGTGCATAATTAAGCCTATCTTTAACTAAATTAAGCGTCCCCATAGATATGAAACAGATGCTATTAGCTCTATCTCCGACCCCAAAACAATCTTTTGAAAATTTTGTGGTTGGTCACAATATCGAAGTGATTCATACGTTAAAGCAAATCATCTCTCATAATCTGCCTATTCAATTCATATATCTTTGGGGTAACGAAGGTTCAGGCAAGTCGCATTTAGCTCATATTGCTTCTGATCATGGATTTGTAATTCATGATGACGTTCATTTGCTTGATGAATCTGGTCAAATTGAGTTATTCAACACATATAATCGAAGCAAAGAATCTCATCAGAATATGCTGGTGACAGGACTTTATTCGCCACTCCAGATGAAATTAAGGGATGATTTAGCAACTAGGCTTGCTTGGGGGGTAACTTATGAAGTTATAGCTCTTTCAGATGAAGAAAAAAAGTTAGCACTGCTAAAGCACGCTGATGAAAGAGGCATGAAACTTAGCATGGATATTATTGACTATTGCTTAAAGTATTTAAAAAGAGATATGCCAAATTTATTTTCTATATTGGAAGATTTAGATAAATGGTCTTTAAGCTACAAAAGGCCTATTACACTGCCTCTGCTTAAAGAAATTATTGCGGCCAATAAAATTTAATCTTATTGGCGAATGAGGTAATCAAAAGCTCCTAAAGAAGCCTTGGCGCCTTCGCCCATTGCAATAATAATTTGCTTATAAGGAACAGTGGTGACGTCTCCAGCTGCGAATAGGCCTGACAATGAAGATTGGCCATGGCTATCAATAATAATTTCCCCAAATTTAGAAAGATCTACAGTATTTTTTACAAAGTCAGTATTTGGCAATAATCCAATTTGGATAAAAATACCTTCAAGTGCAATCGTTTTCTTTTCATTTGTTTTTCGGTCAAGATAAATCATGCTATTCACTTTATCAGCGCCAATTACTTCCGATGTTTGAGCATTTAATATGACATCTACATTTGACAAACTGTAGAGTCTTTTTTGTAAGATATCGTCCGCTTTGAGTTCTGAGGCAAATTCAAAAAGCGTGACATGACCTACTATATTTGCAAGGTCGATAGCGGCTTCAACACCAGAGTTTCCTCCGCCTATAACTGCAACATGCTTCCCTTTAAATAAAGGTCCATCGCAATGAGGGCAATAAGCTACACCCTTACCTTTGAATTCTTTTTCGCCAGGAACATTTAATTCTTTCCATCTTGCGCCAGTTGCAACTATGACTGATTTACTTTTAAGCTTTCCACCATTTTCTAGCTCTACTTCAAACAAAGCATTTTCATCATTTTTTTGAATACTTTTTGCCCGCTGTAAATTCATAATATCAACTTCGTATTCCTTCACGTGCTCCTCAAGAGCCATTACTAATTTTGGTCCTTCTGTGGCTTTAACTGAAATAAAATTTTCTATACCTAAGGTGTCCATCACTTGGCCACCAAAACGCTCAGACACAATTCCTGTTCGTATACCCTTTCTCGCGCTATATATAGCAGCTGACGCGCCTGCTGGGCCCCCACCAATAATTAAAATATCGTAGGTTTCTTTTTTGGAAATTTTTTCAGCCTCTTTTAAGCTAGCGCTTGAGTCGATCTTGTTTACGATTTCATCAAGCTCCATTCTTCCTTGGCCAAAGGGCTGGCCATTAAGAAAGATGGTGGGTACTGCCATAATTTGTTTATCTTCAACTTCTTGTTGAAATAAAGCGCCATCTATCATGACGTTAGAAATATTGGGATTAATAATAGACATTGCATTTAACGCCTGAACAACATCAGGGCAATTATGGCAACTCAATGAAATATAAGTTTCAAAATGAAACTTACCTTGAATATTCTTAATTTGCTCTATTTTTTCAGCATCTATCTTTAATGGATGTCCTCCAGCCTGAAGTAAGGCTAATACAAATGACGTGAATTCATGTCCCGAGGGAATGCCTGCGAATGTTATGCCGGTAAGTTCTATTTCGCGATTGATCTCAAAAGATGGAATTCTTTTGGAAGCGTCTGTTTTCTTATTTAAAGTTATTTTTTCAGATAAAGAAGCGACCTCTTCTAACATCTCTAACATTTCTTGTGATGATGCGGACTCATCAACATTTGCCAGAAGCTTAATCGGGTTGACAAGTCTAGCTATGTAATCTTGTAGTTGATTTTTAATTGCTATATCTAGAGCCATTGATTTACCTAAAAGTGTTTATGAAACGCCCAGGCCTTATAAGGCCTGGGGTTCATATCTTGTTGTTAGATCTTACCTACGAGATCGAGTGATGGAGCTATTGTTTTAGCGCCTTCTTGCCATTTAGCTGGACATACTTGGCCTGGATTATTAGCCACATATTGTGCGGCTTTAAGCTTACGTAATGTTTCTTTGACATCGCGAGCTATCGCATTGTCATGCACTTCCATAGTTTTAATTTCGCCCTTTGGATTGATAATAAAAGTGCCACGTAAAGCAAGGCCTTCTTCATCAATGTGGACTTCAAAAGCACGTGTTAATTGATGAGTAGGGTCACCTATTAATGGAAACTTAGCCTTACTCACAGCAGGCGATGTTTCATGCCATACTTTATGAGAAAAATGCGTATCAGTCGTCACGATATAAACTTCTGCGCCTGCTTTTTGAAATTCTGAGTAATGATCAGCAGCATCTTCAACTTCTGTTGGGCAGTTAAAAGTAAAAGCCGCAGGCATGAAAATCACCACTGACCATTTACCTTTAAGATTTGCTTCAGTGACATCAATAAACTTGCCATTGTGAAACGCTGTTGCTTTAAACGGTTTAACTTCAGTATTAACTAATGAAGACATCGTTTTCTCCTTCTTTGGTTGGTTAAAAGAAGATCATTATAGGTAAGTCAATTTAATATGTATAATCAATTGTTATTATATTTATGATATATTTT
>CAIWQV010000113.1 GCA_903914945.1 uncultured Methylophilaceae bacterium | reverse complement strand
AGCGATTGAAGAAAACTACACGCGACTCACAAAAAATTCTGCAGAAGGTATGACCTTTGCAGTGAGATCTTCTGCTACTGCAGAAGACTTACCTGACGCCTCCTTTGCAGGCCAGCAAGAAAGTTTTTTAAATATTCATGGTGTAGAAAATATTAAACATGCAATCAAAGAAGTTTTTGCGTCACTCTATAATGACCGCGCTATTTCGTATCGCGTACATAAAGGTTTCGTGCATGCAGACGTTGCTATCTCAGCTGGTGTGCAACAAATGGTCAGAAGTGATATTGGCTGCTCAGGCGTCATGTTTACTATTGATACTGAATCAGGATTTAAAGATGTCGTATTTATTACCGCCTCTTATGGATTAGGTGAAACGGTTGTTCAAGGCGCTGTGAATCCAGATGAATTCTATGTCTTCAAGCCTCTTTTAAAAGAAGGCAAACCTGCGATTGTCAGACGATCCATTGGTTCTAAAAAAATTAAAATGGTCTTTAGTGATGCAACGCAAGCTGGAAAAAGTACGCACACCATTGATGTAGATCCTAAAGAAAGTGATGTGTTTAGCTTAAATGATCAAGATATTTTAGAGCTTGCGCAATATGCCGTCACTATTGAATCTCATTACGGATGCCCTATGGATATTGAATGGGGTAAAAATGGTTTAGATGGAAAAATTTATATACTCCAAGCAAGACCCGAAACAGTGAAATCTCAAACAAAAAATGCAGTTGAGGTTTTTAAATTAAAAGGTACCGGTAAAGCGATTGTCGCTGGACGTGCAGTCACGCAAAAAATTGGTGTCGGCCCTGTTCGTATTGTCAAAGACCCATCTGAAATGCATTCGGTACAACCGGGTGATGTGCTCGTCGCAGACATGACGGATCCTAATTGGGAACCTGTCATGAAAAGAGCTTCAGCACTTGTCACAAATCGTGGCGGTCGCACATGTCATGCTGCGATCATTGCGCGTGAACTGGGCATCCCCGCTATTGTTGGTAGTGTCAATGCAACTGAACTTCTTCAAGAAGGTGACATTGTGACCGTATGTTGTTCAGAAGGAGAAACGGGGTTTGTATTTCAAGGTGCACTTGACTATGAAGTTAACATAGTCAAAGAGACTACCCTTCCAACACCCCCTGTAAAAATTATGATGAATGTAGGTAATCCCGACATGGCATTTACATTTGCACAAACGCCAAATGATGGTGTGGGTTTAGCGCGTTTAGAATTTGTGATTAATAATATGATTGGTATTCACCCTAAAGCTATTTTAAATTATTCAGCCATGCCACAAGACATTCAAAAACAAATCGCACATCGTGCCCGCGGCTATAAAGATCCTAAACAGTTTTACATCGATAAAGTAGCCGAAGGTGTTGCAACCATTGCTGCGGCTTTTTACCCAAAGCCAGTGATTGTAAGAACATCCGATTTCAAATCAAATGAATATAAAAAATTAGTGGGTGGAGATATTTACGAGCCTGATGAAGAAAATCCAATGATTGGATTTAGAGGTGCGGCACGTTATATGTCAGAAGACTTTAAAGAATGTTTCGTCATGGAATGCCAAGCCATGAAAAAGGTTCGTGAAACATTAGGTTTAACGAATGTAGAAATTATGATTCCATTTGTAAGAACATTAGAAGAAGCAAAACAAGTCACATCAATCATGGCAGCGAATGGTCTTAAGCGGGGCGACAACGGACTACGTCTAATTATGATGTGTGAAGTGCCTTCGAATGCCATCTTAGCTGAAGCATTTCTTGAATACTTTGATGGATTCTCGATTGGATCAAACGATTTAACACAACTCACATTGGGCACTGATCGTGACTCAGGTATTTTAGCGGATGGTTTTGATGAAAGAAATGATGCAGTGAAAGCGCTCATTCAAATGGCGATTACAGCCGCTAAAAAGACAAAGAAGTATATTGGGATTTGCGGCCAAGGCCCATCAGATCATCCAGACTTTGCAGAATGGCTTGTTAAAGAAGGCATCTCATCGATGTCACTTAATCCTGATACTGTTATCAGCACATGGAAACGTATTAGCCAAAAATAATGGCACAACAAAAAAGAACAGCGTTCTTTATCTCAGATGGCACAGGTATTACTGCTGGTGCATTAGGTCAGCTTTTAGCGCACTTTCCAGAAACACAATTTACACAAATTAGAATTCCATTTACTGATTCAGATGCAAAAGTGGATGACGCACAAAAGCGTATCGTCAATGCAAAAATGGAAAATGGGGTAAGACCTATTGTGATCATGTCGATTGGCAATCCAAAACTTCGTGCAGAACTTAAAGAAGTTGATGCTTATTATATTGATCTTTTCGATGCATTTATTGATCCTTTAGGTGTGGAATTAAAAGAAGAACCTCTCACACGCCCGGGGGTTGCGCACAGCATCTCAGGAAGTAATTATTCAGACAGAATGGAAGCGATTAATTTTGCATTGGGCCACGATGACGGCATGACACATAATGGTTTAAATCAAGCCAATGTCATTTTAGTAGGTGTATCTAGATCAGGTAAAACACCGACCAGTATTTATCTCGCGATGCAATTTGGTATCAAAGCTGCAAACTATCCTTTAACGCCTGAAGATTTTGAAAGAAAAGCATTGCCCCCTATTTTGGAAGGTTATATCGATAAAATTTTCGGATTAACCATACAAGCAGATCGATTAAGCAGTCTTCGAAGTGAAAGACGTCCGAATAGTACGTATGCTTCGATTGAAAATTGCAGAAAAGAAATTACTGACTGTGAAAATCTTATGAAAAGAGCTGGCATTCCTTGGGCCGATTCTACTACACGCTCGGTCGAAGAGCTCTCGGCAATTATCCTACAAAAGATTCGCCAACCTAATACTTAAAACGTATTACTTCAACTCTGCTTT
>CAIWQV010000112.1 GCA_903914945.1 uncultured Methylophilaceae bacterium | reverse complement strand
TAGGCTTTGTAGGGGTTTTTATTGTGATTGGATTATTTTCATGGTTAGTGATCAGAGCTTTTGGAATCGCTAAAGAGGCAATCATTAATGAGAATTATTATTCAGCCTTGTTATCGCAAGGTATTGGGATCTGGTTTGGTATTCAGGGCATTATGAACATGGGTGTAAATATGGGCCTTTTACCAACAAAAGGTTTAACACTCCCGCTTTTATCTTATGGTGGCAGCGGCATATTAGCTAATATCGTTGGGCTCGCAATATTACTTCGAATTGATTGGGAAAATCGAAGAGGATTAAGGGGTATATAGTTAGTGAAAGCTAATAAAAAAATATTGATTATTGCTGGAGGAACTGGAGGACATATATATCCAGGTATTGCAATTGCCGATTACCTAAAAGCGAAAGACTTTTCAATCATTTGGCTTGGCACTAAACAAGGCATGGAAAATAAGTTGATTGAGAATAAACCTTATCAAAAAGCTATGATTGATATTACAGGCGTCAGAGGTAAAGGCATTTTAAGTTGGTTAAAACTTCCATTTACTCTTTTGATTGCATGCTCTCAATGCGCTAAAGTCATTCAGCAAGAAAAACCAGACGTCGTGATCGCTATGGGGGGTTATGTGTCTTTCCCTGGTGGTCTTATGGCAAGACTTATGTGTAAACCTTTGATTGTGCATGAGCAAAATTCTATACCTGGACTCACCAATAAATTTTTAGCGCTTATCGCAACACGCATTTATTCTGCATTCCCTATTAAGCTCATGCGTGCTTCTCAAAAAATTGGTAATCCAGTAAGAGATTCAATCAGAAAAATTGAGAAGCCCGATCAGAGATTTAAAAATAGAAAAGGCCCTTTAAGGTTGCTTGTAGTGGGTGGAAGTTTAGGGGCTAAATTTTTCAATGAAAAAATTCCCTTAAGTATTAAGCAAATAAATCCCAAGAAAAGACCCCTTATTATTCATCAGTCTGGTGAAAAGCATTACAAAGAGTTAAAAACGACTTATAAGAGGTGTGGTGTTAAAGCGGATTGCAGGGCCTACCTCCATGATATCGATAAAATATATGCATGGGCAGATCTTGTTATAGCAAGATCCGGAGCACTCACTGTGTCTGAATTTTCAGCAGCAGGTATTGCAAGTCTGCTAGTTCCATTTCCCTTTGCCGTAGATAACCACCAGCTTTACAATGCAAAATACTTAAGCGACAAAAAGGCTGCAAGACTTATAATTCAAGAGGAATTAACGATCGAAGATTTGAGAAGTTTTATTCAAAGTCTTACAAGAGATAAGTGTTTAAAAATGGCAAAAGTAGCATTAGAAAATATAGCAACGAAACCTGAAGAAGTGATTTACCGAGAATGCGAGCGATTAATTAAAAAATGAAACACAACATCAATCGAATTCATTTTTTAGGCATAGGCGGTTCAGGTATGAGCGGGATTGCTGAAGTGATGCACAACCTCGGCTATCATGTTTCAGGATCGGATATTCAAGAGTCAACTGTCACCTCGAGGCTTAAAGAGCTTGGCATTAAAATATTTATTAATCATTCTGCCGACAATATTAAGAATGTTGATGTGATTGTCATTTCATCTGCTATAGATAAAAATAATCCAGAATTAAAAGCAGCCATTAAAAATAAAATTCCTGTTATGCCAAGAGCAGAAATGCTTTCAGAATTAATGCGATTTAAAAAAGGTATTGCGGTTGCAGGCACCCATGGCAAAACCACCACTACAAGCCTAATTGCGTCCATTTTAGCTGAAGCTTCAATGGATCCTACTTATGTTATAGGCGGAAGACTGTCTTCGCTGAATGCAAATGCTAAGTTAGGTAATGGCGAATATATTGTTGTGGAAGCGGATGAGTCTGATGCATCATTCTTACACCTCACACCTGTTTATTCGATTGTGACAAATATTGATCAAGATCATATGGAAACTTACAATAATGATTTTGATAAACTTAAAAAAACTTATATTGAATTCGTACACCGACTTCCATTCTATGGTGTGGTAATTCTCTGTATTGATGATCCTGTAATTAAATCAATTATTTCTGAAATTTCTAGGCCTATTATTACTTATGGTTTATCGAATGATGCAGATATCCATGCAGAAGAAGTAACTGCTGATGCTGGCAAAATGCATTTCAAAGTCTCTATTAAACATTCTGATGTTGTAAAAAAAGATGTCACTTTAAATCTTCCTGGTAAGCATTATGTGAGAAATGCACTTGCAGCCATTGCAGTTGCTGATGAGCTTGAAATCCCAATTGATAAAACAATAGATGCTTTAATGAATTTTAAGGGGGTAGCACGTAGATTCGAAACATACAAAAATCTAATTTTTAACACTAAGCCTTTTATCTTGGTAGATGATTACGGACATCATCCTGTAGAGATCGAAGCGGTTTTGGATGCAGCGAGAGACGCCTTCCCAAAAAAATCTATCTATCTTGTATTTCAGCCTCATCGCTACACGAGAACACGAGATTGTTTTGATGAATTTGTAAGGGTACTGGATAAAGCTGACAAAGTACTTCTTACTGATATTTATGCCGCTGGTGAAAAAGTCATACCAGGCGTGTGCTCAAAAGCCATGATGGATAGCATTAATAAGAAAGCGCATAAAGCTTCATTTGAAAAAGAACTTACTGAGTTGGCAAAAACTGCGCTTCAACAAATCGACCACAATTCCATCTTGATCGTTATGGGGGCTGGCTCTGTAGGCAGAGTGGCTAAAGATATTTTAAGTATTGTAAATTCATGACAAGTGAATTAATTTTAAAAAATGAGTCATTAAATAAATACAACAGTTGGCGTGTAGGGGGTTCTGCTGATGCGTTATTTACGCCTAGAAATTTAGAAGATTTAAAAATTTTTTTAAAACATGAAACATATTTAAAACCTTTAACCTTCATCGGACTTGGCTCCAATATTTTAGTCAGAGATGGTGGTATTAGAGGCACAGTTATTGTGATGCATGCTGCTTTAAATGAAATTCAAATGACCGACGAGGGTGTTTATGCGGAAGCAGGTAATACCTGTGCAAAGATCGCAAAACATCTTGCTAAAGAGCATTATGTGGGCGAAGAGTTTTTTGCAGGTATCCCAGGCACCGTGGGGGGGGCTTTAGCGATGAATGCTGGATGTTATGGATCGGAAACTTGGAATTACGTGACAAAAGTTAATATGATTGATGAGGCAGGCCGCCTAGTCACCAGAAGTAAAGATGAGTTTGGTATTTCTTATCGCGAAGTCATTAAACCAAATTTAAATGAATGGTTTGTAGGGGCTTGGTTTAATTTTAAGAAAGATATAGCCGCTGACCCAGAGGGTAAGATTAAGGAGTATCTGAATCATAGAAAAAATACGCAGCCCCTTAATTGGCCTACAGCAGGCTCTACGTTCAGAAACCCTAAAGATACATTTGCTGCAAAACTTATTGAAGAGTGTGGTTTGAAAGGTTTTAGAGTTGGCAACGCGGAAGTTTCAGATAAGCACGCGAATTTTATTGTTAATTTAGGTAATGCATCTGCAAAAGATATTGAAAGCATTATTGATTATGTTGAATTAGAAGTGATGAAAAGAAAAGGCGTCAAGCTAGAAAGAGAAGTTAAAATTTTAGGGGACTTCTTAAATTGAGCGATGATTTTGGAAAAGTTGCAGTACTTATGGGGGGTGACTCCAATGAAAGGGCTGTCTCACTTTTAAGTGGCGAAGCAGTGCTCCATGCTTTAAAGCGCTTAGGGATTAATGCTGAAGCTTTTGATCCATCAAGCAGAGATATTAATGAGATTCAAAGTTATAACAGAGCCTTCATTGCTTTACATGGCAGGGGCGGAGAAGACGGGTCTATGCAAGCTTTTTTAAAATCGAAAAATATTGCTTATACCGGAAGCGATTCATTAAGCTCAGCTATTGGGATGGACAAACTTAAGACAAAATTATTATGGCGTTCATTAAATATTTCGACGCCTGATTTTCTGCAAGTAACTGAGAAAACTTCCTATGAAGAGATTATGAGTGCGATTGGTGTCCCTTTTTTTATTAAGCCATCTAATGAAGGTTCAAGTATTGGTATTGATAAGATCAAGAATGAAAAACAATATCAAGATGCCTTTCTAAAAACATCTAAGATTGATGCAAATGTAATCGTTGAAAAATTTGTGGATGGAGAAGAATTTACGGTTGCTATTGTTAATGACAAAACGTTACCAGTGATTAAAATTAAACCCAGTAATGAATTCTATGATTACCAGGCCAAGTATATAAAAGATGACACACAGTATATTTGCCCCTCAGGTATTGAAAAACAAAAAGAAGTTTCGATATCTAAAGAGGCTTTACAAGCATTTAAAATCATTGGATGTTCGAGTTGGGGTCGAGTCGATTTTATGATGGATAAGCAAGGTCGACATTATTTTATCGAGGTGAATACATCCCCCGGCATGACAAGCCATAGTTTAGTTCCTATGGCAGCAAAAGAGGTAGGTATTAATTTTGATCAATTAGTTCTAGAAATACTTAAAACGGCAGATGTTAAATAATTATTTAAAAATATATTGGTTAGGTAATTTAGTTCTTTTACTTAATATTATTTTGATACTCTTTCTATTGAGCTATCAATTTATGCATTTTGCAAAATTTCCTATTAGAGAAATTAAGGTAGTCGGACAATACCAACATCTTGATGAAGATCAAGTCAGTATGATTTCAGATCGATTTGTAAAAGGTAATTTTTTCTCTCTTGATTTATTCAGCACAAAAGAAGCTTTCACTAAATTGCCTTGGGTAAGAAATGTAAGCTTAAGAAGGGTTTGGCCAGACCGTTTAGAAGTGTTAGTTGAGGAACATCAGGCAATTGGAAGATGGGGTGCTATAGCTCTTGTAAATGAAAATGGCGAAATTTTTCATGGCGCGTCAGATCAGGATCTACCCTTATTTTTCGGTCCAGAAGGACCTTCACCCCTTCGCCCTGTTGAGTTTTTTGTC
>CAIWQV010000111.1 GCA_903914945.1 uncultured Methylophilaceae bacterium | reverse complement strand
TACCAAACCAGATCCCAATACCTTGCGATAACAAGGCTGAATAATAATTCTCATTAATGATTGCCTCTTTAGCGATTCCAAAAGCTCTGATCACTAACCATGAAAATAATCCAATCACAATAAAAACCCCTACAAAGCCTAACTCTTCAGCCAGCACCGCCAAGATAAAATCGGTGTGAGGTTCTGGTAAATAAAGTAATTTTTCAACACTTCCCCCTAACCCTACGCCAAAAAATTCTCCACGGCCAAAAGCCATTAAAGAATGTTGTAGCTGATAATTTTTAGTAAGGGAATCTGACCACGGGTCTAAAAAACTTAATCGGCTTGTACGATAAGTAGCAGCATTAATAATGGCCCATATCGCAATCGGGGAAACAAAGAGCAATCCTAATAAAATGTTTTTATTAATTCCGCCAAGAATTAATATCAATGCTGCAATCACAGAAATCACAGCTAGCGCTCCGAAATCAGGCTCTTTAATTAATAAAAGTCCTACAACAATAATAGCAGTTGCCATTGGTAGGAAGCCTTTTAAAAAAGTACCAATTTCTTTAGATTTTCTTAAAACATAATCAGATGCATACATAGCTACAAAAAGCTTCATGAATTCTGAAGGTTGCAAATTAAATACGATAAGTGATAACCAACGCCGACTCCCATTCACTTTATGTCCTATTCCTGGAATAAGAACAATGATCAGCAAAAGCAATCCAAATAAAAACAAATATGGCGATACTTTTTGCCATGATCGAATGGGAATTAAAAATGTGATAAACCCTGCAATCACACTTATACATATGAATAACGTTTGCCTAATTAAAAAATATTCAGAAAAATTACCGTATTTTTTAGAAGTTTCAGCAAGTGCAATAGAAGACGAATAGACCATGACAAGGCCTATGCCGATTAAAATCATCGAAACCCAAAATAGACCATGGTCAAATGACGGTTTATCAATCAGAGATTTATTAGAGAATTTATCTAGCATGAGCTTCTTTTAGCTTCATCACACATTCTTTAAAAATATTTCCACGTTCTACATAATTTTTAAACATGTCCGTACTTGCACATGCTGGTGATAACAAAATAACATCGCCAGTTTTAGCTATTCCAAAAGATTTTATAACCGCATCTTCAATGTTTTTTTCAATGGTGACAGGTATAGATTCTGCGCTAAATATCTTTCGCATAATGTCTGCATCCTTACCAATTAAAGAAATATTTTTTACTCTCCCTTTTGAGGAGCTTAATAATGGTTGAAAATCTTGATTTTTCCCATCTCCACCAGCAATTAATAAAATAGGCTTGGTCATACTTTGAATGGCAGCTATCGTAGCGCCAACATTGGTTCCTTTAGAATCATTATAAAAATCGACTCCTGAAATAGAATCGATATATTCCACCCGATGCGGTGGCGCTTTAAACTCACTCAATACTTTCGCAATGACAGATGCAGAAATATTAAATGGCTCACAAAGAGCAAGAGCTGCCATTACATTTTGAATGTTATGTGAGCCTTTTAATTTAATGTGATCTAAAGAAACAATTTCTACGTTACCTTTTGCAATAAAATACTGCTTACCATTTTTTTTAATGCTGTAATTTTTTTTATCTAAATCTTTGCCAAACGTTATCGAATCATCTTTGATCTTCGATTTAAGATAAGCATCATCTCTATTTAAGATACACTTTTTAGCATGATTAAATATTCTGCACTTAGCTTTAGCATATTCTTCAATCGAGTCATATCGGTCCATATGGTCTTCTGAAATATTCAGTATAGCCGCACTGTCAAGAGCTAATGAGTGTGTTGTTTCTAATTGGTAACTTGATAATTCAAGGACATACACATCTGGTGCTGGTTGGTTTAGCGTATTTAATATCGGAATGCCAATATTGCCTCCTACAATAGTAGATATCTTGGAAGCCTTTAACAAATCACCCACTAAGGAAGTCACAGTTGTCTTGCCATTAGACCCTGTAATACCGATGACTTTTGAGGAAGCCGATTTCACCTGTGCAAATATTTCAATATCACCCACTACAGGAATCCCAAGATTTAAAGCCTCTTGCACATAATTTTCTTTTAATGAAACCCCAGGACTAATAACAATCAGATCTATATCTTGAATGATATTTTTGTCAAAGGATCCTCCAATGAAAAACTTAACTTCTTTATATATTTTCTTGATTTCTTCAAAGCCATTAACAATACTTCTTGTGTCAATAGCTGTCACAACACATGCTTTATCAGCTAGAAAATGTAATACAGATTGACCTGTATCTCCAAGGCCTATCACTAGCACTTTCTTTTTGTAAAGATCAATGCTCATCTAATTTTCAGTGATGAAATACCTATTAATACAAGCATCATAGTAATGATCCAGAAACGAACAACTACCTGAGTTTCTTTCCAGCCTTTTTTCTCGTAATGATGATGAAGGGGAGCCATTAAAAAGATTCTTTTGCCTATGCCATATCTAAACTTGGTATATTTAAAATACATCACTTGAATCGCAACAGAGAAAGTTTCAACTACAAAAATACCTCCCATAATAAACAATACGATTTCTTGTCTCACGATGACTGCAATAGTTCCAATAGCAGCACCCAATGCAAGCGCTCCTAGATCTCCCATGAATACTTCTGCAGGATATGTGTTAAACCAAAGAAATCCTAAACCAGCTCCAGCCATAGCAGTGCAAAAAATAGCAAGTTCACCTGCCCCACTGATATATGGTATGCCAAGATATTTTGCAATCACATAGTTACCTGCAACATAAGAAAATACACCTAAAGCACTTGCCACAAGAACAGCCGGCATGATTGCTAAACCATCGAGACCATCTGTAAGATTGACGGCATTACTACTTCCAACAATGACAAAGTAACTTAATAAAATAAATGTAAGACCATTCATCGCAAAACTTGCATCCTTGAAAAAAGGCACAATGAGCGATGTTTGTTCTGGAGTGACTGCGTTTGACCACAAATAAATTGAAGCGCCGAGGCCTATTACTGACTGCCATAAATATTTTTGTCCGGCACTGATACCATTTGGATCTTTATAAATAACTTTTTTTAAGTCATCCATAAATCCAATCAGACCAAATCCAAGTGTCACAATTAATAGTACCCAAATATAATTATTATGAATATCTGCCCATAATAAGGTTGATACGATAATCGACACTAGTATTAATCCACCCCCCATTGTCGGGGTTCCTGTTTTAATCAAATGATCTTTAGGGCCGTCTGATCGCACTGCTTGACCTATGTTGTATTGATTAAGCTTTTTTATAAGCCAAGGACCGAAGGCAAAAGAAATAACTAAAGAAGTGATGGTTGCCATCACTGCCCGCAATGTAATGTAATTAAATACATTAAATCCATGAATCTCTTTTGCTAAAAATTTAAATAATTCAAGCAACATATTTTTTATCTTTCTTGAAAGTTTTAAGTAAGCGCTTCAACGATTTCTTCCATTTTCATAAAACGAGAACCCTTAACAAGCACACACGTGTTTTTTTTCATTTTTGTTTTAATGTATTTAATAAGCGGTTTCTTATCGTCAAACCATTTTGCGTTGCCTTTACATTTATCTATAGTGTGTTTTGTTAACTTGCCAGTTCCTATAACGTCTAATATCTTCTTTTCTTTAATATAATCACCTATGGACTTGTGGTATTGAGCTGCTTTTTTACCAAGCTCGCCCATATCCCCAATAATTAATATTTGCTCTCGGTCTTGCTTCGCTAATACATCAATAGCAGCTCTCATTGATTCTGGGTTCGCATTGTAGGTATCGTCGATAACTATAGATCCATACAATCCTTTTTTAAACTCCAATCTGCCATGCACCGGTTTAATAGCTTCAATACCTTTTTTAATTGTTTCCAAAGGAATTTTCATAGCAATACCGACAGCTATGGCTGCAAGTGCATTTTTTAAATTATGTTCGCCCTTTAATTTAATCTTTATATCTAACTGTCCTTTTGGTGTTTTAATCTGTGCAATTTCTCGAATTATTTTCTTCACGGACACATCAGATTTTGTATTTAGTCCAAAAGTAATAATTTTTTTATTTCGCGTTGCTTTTTTTAAAAGGCTATAGAATTCATCATCTCGATTAATGACTGCGATGCCATTTTTCTTAAGTCCCTCAAAAATTTCTGATTTAGCTTTAGCGATTCCCTTTTTCGATCCAAAGAATTCAATATGCGCTTCAGCAATATTGGTAATGACTGCAATATCAGGCTTTGCTATCTCACTCAAATATCGAATTTCACCTTCGTGATTCATACCCATTTCAACCACAGCACATTGATGGATTTTCTTGACCTTAAGTAAAGATAATGGAAGGCCAATATCATTATTAAAATTACCCTGACTCATAAGAAGCTTTGCTTTACTTTTATGATGAAAGGTAAGAATACTTCCAACCATTTCTTTTGTGGTTGTTTTGCCGTTACTACCAGTGATCGCTACAAGAGGTAATTTAGATTGCGTTTTCCAATATTGCGCGATCTTACCTAGAGCTTCTCGACCATCTTTAACAATAATTTTATTACTGACACTTTTAATATCCTTAGAAATTAATGCAGCAATAGCTCCTTTTTTAATCGCGCCTTCAGCAAAATTATCTCCATCAAATTTTTCGCCTTTAATTCCAATAAAAAGATCATTTTTATTAATATCTTTACTATTAATTGATATATCTCGAATTGTTTTTTTGAGTAAGCCGGGGTCTCCCTGGTAGCGGCCTCCCACAATCTTTTTAATTTGATTTAATGTTAATTGCATTTAATTAGTCTTATAGTTTTTGAGCGCTTTTCTTACATACCTTTGATCGCTAAATGGATGTCTCACGCCATTAATTTCTTGATAAGTTTCATGTCCTTTACCTGCAATCAGAATAATGTCTTGTTTTTTAGCCTGTTCGATTGCTTTAAGTATGGCCTTATGTCTATCAATTTCAATCTTATAAGGCCCTTTCATAGAGTTGCTAATCTCACTGATAATTTTTTTAGGATTTTCACTTCTTGGATTGTCTGAGGTAATAAAATTAGTGTCTGCTATTTCAGAGGCGGCTTTTGCCATTTCTTTTCTTTTGCCTTTATCGCGATCTCCTCCACATCCAAATACACAAATAAGCTTTCCATCAGTTTTATCTTTTAATGTTACAAGTACCTTTCTAAGAGCATCAGGTGTATGTGCATAATCAATAAATATTTGAGGTGTATTTTTAGTACCTAATCTTTCCATTCTTCCTGGAACTTGAGATATATGACTAACTTGTTTGACAACTTTTTGAATTGAGAAGCCAGATGCTACAAGACCACTTATCACAGCTAGAAGATTGTAAACATTAAACTCGCCTACTACAGGGGCTTTAATTTTATAAGTTTCTTTTTTAATCCTTAGCTGGAAGGTAGTACTAACAAGAGAATATTCAATATGAGTCGCTCGAATGTCGCCACTTTTAATGCCATAAGTTAGAACTTTTATCTTAGTCTTAACGAGCGATGATTTCAGTTTTTTTCCATATGTATCATCACTGTTAATCACGGCTACCTTTAATGATGGAAAGTGAAATAATTTTTTCTTAGCATCAAAGTAATTTTTAAAATTCAGATGATAGTCCAGGTGATCTCGCGATAAATTTGTAAATATAGCGATATCAAAAAGAATGCCATTAGCTCTGCCTTGAGATAATGCGTGTGAAGAAACTTCCATTACGACTGATTTAATCTTGGTTGCTTTAAATTCTTTTAAGATGCGATGATTAGATATTGCATCCGGTGTAGTGTAGATGTGTGGCTTTAGTTTTTTATACCCGTATCCAAGCGTCCCTATAAGTCCGGTTTTCTTACCTAAAAGGTTTTGAATTTCACTCATCCAATAGGCGCTTGATGTTTTACCGTTGGTCCCTGTAATGCCTATAGTGAGCAATTCTTTTGAGGGTTTTTTAAAAAAGATATGGGCAATTTCACCTTCATTATTTTTCAAATCATTAATAGGAAAGTGAGGAACATTCCATGACTTTTGCCAAGTGAAATTTTTCTTTTCATACACAACAGCTTTAGCGCCTTTTTTGAGAGCTTCTGCTATGTATTTTCTTCCGTCAGTAAGGGTGCCGGGATAAGCTAGAAATAGACTATCTTTTTTTACATGTCTACTATCGTTCGAAATATCAGAGAGATTATGTCCAATTTTTTTTAGTACACTCTTCATATTGTTTCTTTAGGCTCTACCTTTTCTTGCTTAGGTATTTTATTTTGTGGCTTATCATCTTGAGGAATATTCAATATCTTCATCGTTCCCGTCATCACATTACTAAATACAGGTGCAGCAACTGCTCCACCAAAATGACTTCCAACAGTTGGCTCATCAATCATTACGGCCATAATTATTCTAGGATTAGTCGCAGGAATTAAACCTACAAATGAGCCTATATTTTTATTCTTTTCATATTTTCCATTATTTAATTTTTCTGCTGTTCCGGTCTTACCAGCTACTCTGTAGCCTTTCACTTTTGCATTGCCCCCAGTACCGTCTTCGATGACGCCTTCCATCATTTCAACCATAGTTCTTACAGTTTCTTTCTTGAATACTTTGGCACCCATGACTGGCTCGTTTCGTTTATACAAAGTAATAGGTTTTAATTCGCCATCATTTGCAAATACTGTGTACGATTGTGCTAACTGCAATAAGGTCAAGTTGATCCCTCCGTATCCATACGAAACTGTTGCCTGACCAACTACTCCCCAATTCTTATAATTTCTTAGAGTTCCGCTCACTTCTGCAGGAGTTCCTGCATTCGTTCGCATTCCAAATCCAACTTTATTTAAAGTGCTCCATAGATTTTTAGGGTCCTGCATAAGGCCAATCCGTGCAGCTCCGACATTTGAAGATTTTGCAATTACTTCTGATACGGTCATGGAGAATCTGCCTGGCTCTGCATGTGCATCATGAATTGTGAATGAGCCTATCTTCATAAATCCAGCAGAAATATCAATTGGTTGACTGGGTCGAACAATGCCACTATCCAATGCTGCAGAAACCACAAATGGTTTCATGGTGGATCCGGGCTCAAATACATCAGTCACAGCTCGATTTCTAGTAGGGCCATTGCCAGCATTTAAATTATTTGGGTTATAAGAAGGTAAATTGGCTAGAGCTAAAATTTCTCCCGTTTTTGCGTCAATCACAACTGCTGATCCAGCTTGCGCTTTGTGATCCTCAATAGACTTTGCTAATTCTCTATAAGTGAGATATTGAATTCTTTGATCAATAGATAATCGGATGTCGTTACCTTCCTGAGGTAATTTAATATCATCAATATCATCGACAAAGCGACCAAGCTTATCCTTTAAAACCTTTCTTCGTCCTGCAACACCAGATAATGATCTGTTTTGTGCTTTTTCAATACCTTCGGCTCCAATATTTTCCATATTGGTAAAGCCTACTAAATTCGCTGACACTTCTCCTGCAGGATAAAACCGCTGGAAATCATTTTCAAAACTAATGCCTGGAATTTTAAGTGCTTTAAGTTGTTCTGTATCGCTTGGTGGTACTCGCCTTTTAAGGTAGACATTATCTTTTGGGCTATTAAATATCTTGTCATCAACTTCTGCACTACTTATCTTTAGAATACTTTCTAATTGGGCCCTTTGCTCTTTATTCATTTTTACTTTAGTAATTTTTGGATTTGCGTTTACCGAAAATACAGGTGTGCTTAGCGCCAAAATGTTTCCATATCTATCTGTAATTTTTCCCCGATTAGCTGAAAGTGAAATTACACGATTACTTGTTGCCGTAGCTTTTTCTTGCAGGAAATTTTTATTTACACTTTGTAAATATAATGCACGAAAGATAAGCGTTAAAAATCCAAGTAAAAATAAAACTAATATCCATCTTCTTCTAATGCCAGAGAGCTCAAAGAATGTTTTTTCAACCTTATTGTTAATAAATAAACTCACTGCTTCTCCAGCATTATAATTTTTTTAGTTTCTGGTTCTTTCATCTTTAATGACTTCTTAGCAGTGTCTTCAATTTTAGAATGCATAGACAAAGTGCTTTGTTCCAATTGCAATTGGCTGTATTCCAAATTCAATTGTCGACCGATATCTTTTTGATGTTCGTTCTCAGAAAATAATTTACGGTATTGATGTTCTGCATTTACTTTACCAAGGGCCATAAACAAAACTACAAAATACAAAATGAAATTTATTTTTGTCATTTAATAAGCAGTTCTCTCTGCAACACGCATAATTCCACTTCTTGATCTCGGATTATGTTTCACTTCTTTTTCACTTGGCCTTATCGGTTTGGTCACAATATTCAATCTGGGCTTTGGTAATTCAGCGCTTCTAATTGGAAAATTAGAAGGCAAGGTATCTCTATTTTTTTCATCGTTAATAAATTGCTTCACAATTCTGTCTTCGAGTGAATGAAAGCTAATCACTACCATGATGCCGCTCGTTTTAAGTAACTCTAAAATTTTTGGTAACACTTCTTTTAATTCTTCAAGCTCGCGATTCACATAAATTCTCAATGCCTGAAAAGTTCTTGTAGATGGATCTTGTCCAATTTCTTTTTTAGGCATATGGTCTGCTACAATTTTTGCAAGTTGCTTTGTAGTTTCAATCGAACCTACTTCGTCTCTTTCTTTGATAATGGCAGTCGATATTCTTCGTGCAAATTTCTCTTCGCCGTATTCCTTTAAAATTTTTTCTAATTCTTTCTGTTCAATCTTTTTCAATACTTCCGCCGCTGTGATACCTTTTGTTTGATCCATGCGCATATCTAAATACGCATCAAATCTAAAACTGAATCCACGATCACCTTCATCAATTTGCGGGGATGAAATACCTAAATCAAGTAGCACACCATCTACCTTGGAAATGCCTTTCTCTTTTAAAACTGCATCGATCTCAGAAAAATGTGCATGCACGATTTCGAATCTCGCATCTTCAATTTTTAAACCTTCTTCATATGCAGTTTTGTCGCGATCAATCGCAATCAATCTGCCTTCTTGGTTTAACTTTTCTAAAATTAATTTGCTATGTCCGCCCCGCCCAAAGGTGCAATCTACATAGATGCCATCTTTCTTTAAAACTAAATGTTCAACTGCTTCGCTTAAAAGGACAGTAATGTGCTCATGATTAAAATTACGTTGTGCTTGATTCATGAGGCATTAATTTAAATTGCATCGTTAAAGGGAGAATCCTTCGAGTTCGATTGGCATAGTGGAAGCATCTTGTTGTGTGGCATTTTGCATTTGTTGATCCCAGGCCTCTTTATCCCAAAGTTCAAAATGACTTCCTTGGCCCACTAACATTGCTTGCTTATCTATCCTTGCAAACTCTCTTAATACTTGAGATAAGAGTAACCGGCCTGCCGTATCGAGCGATATGTCTTCCGCATAACCGACAAGCAATCTTTGTAATGCACTCGATTTTTTATCAAAACTTGAAAGTGCCATAATCTTTGACTGAATAGGTTCCCAAGCGATTTGGGGGTAAATCAATAAACATCCGTGGGGATGAGCTGTGATGACTAATTCGCCGGAAGATTGGACAAGCAAAATCTCCCTATGCTTTGTCGGCATAGCCATTCTGCCTTTAGCATCAATATTCAAGAGATTAGCGCCTCTAAACATAATTCCCGACCCATTATTCAATTCAAAAAAAGTGGGAAATTACTAAATACCCTTAGTTCTACTTAGAAATTTCCCACAAAAAACCACTTTTTTCCACTATTGATACTATAGATAATAAAAAAGAGCTATGCAAGCTCTTTTTTGAGGGTTTTTTCATATATGACAAGGGTTTAGGGGGATAAGACTTGGAGGTTTTTGAGAAAAAGTTGAAGCTAACCGATAAGCCGGGTTCTGTCGTGGACAGTCATTCATCTAGGCACATGATTACTCATGCACTCAAGCAGTCTACCCGGTAGCAGCACGAGCCGTGCTATTACTACCCTATTTGACTTTGCTCCGAGTGGAGGTTACCGCGTTTCACCGTAACTAAATACGCTCGTCTCTGTGGCCCTATTCCTCGTTTCGCAACGTACGGCCGTTAGCCGTCACTCCGCTCTATGGAGCCCGGACTTTCCTCTCCTTGAGTTAACAAGCAGCGACTGTCTAGTCAGCTTCGTATGGATTTTAACACACCTATAAAATGTCATTTTCTGCTGCATTTAATTTACGCTGGGTACAGCCTAATAGTTTTGCTGTTTAAAGTTTACAAAAAGTCATAGATCCTTTGCTGGTATTTACTTGTAAATGGATTAGTAAACTATAGATGGAAGACGTTTATTGAATACTAATTTAACCTCGGCCTTATGCTATCAAAAACAAAAGCTTTCGGTCGGGCCTTAAAAAAAGTACGCCTCAAGAAAAAATTAACTCAAGAAGACTTGTCTCTTGAGGCACAGCTCGCAAGGGTTTATATATCTGAACTCGAATATGGGAAAAAAATACCTTCTATTGAAACTGTATTTAAATTATCCAAAGGTTTAAATATCAAGTGTTCTAAATTAATGGACTTAACTGAACAAGAGTTCTTTGATGGCTCTGTTTAAGCACTGTTTTTATTAGCTCGCGATCATTAGCTGATCCCAGTTTGTTGTGTAATTGCGTGATTTAAAGTTAGCTTTCATTTCCCATTCCTTTGTCACACCTTCACTGCCTAACTTTAATTTACCTTTCCATTTTTGATTGATGGTATCCATTATCTTCATGCGTGCATGGGAAATCGTATCGTTAAATAAATGGCCTTGCACTTTATGTTTGGAAGTTAAATTGCAAAGCGTAATGCCTGCTTTTTGATAATCAAAACCTTCGCGATAAATGTAATCTAATCCTAATAAAGCGGCATTAGTTAATACCATCGTGTCATCACT
>CAIWQV010000110.1 GCA_903914945.1 uncultured Methylophilaceae bacterium | reverse complement strand
TACCGACCAATTTTCCACGTAAGCGTTTTGATTTAAGTTCTGGATAGACTTCACTTAGATCGACAGTAATAAGATCTTTAGGCGTTGTATAAAGAGGGACTTTGTAACGCGATGTTTTAATCTTACTCCCTTTTAAGATAGGCTGATAATAGCCTGTGATCATGCCGGTTTCGGAGCCATCGATATTACTTGCGGTATAGACATTAAAATATTTTTTAAAATAAGCTTTAATATTTTCATCATTAGGATCTTTGATGTCGTCTGCAAGATCACATACTTTTTTCCAGGAATTTTTTTCTTTTAAGGTAGAGCAACTTCTAAGCCATGCAGTCCAAGCAGGTAAGACATTGTCACTATCAAACGAGGATTCAATCGCATTCCAATCTGATTTTTTTAAAAGCCCATAATCAGGAATCTTTGCGAGCTCTTCTTTGTCTAGTTTGATTTTTGGGCAATCACAATTAACTTTTGCGTCTGAAATTTTTTCTCCCTTATGTGCAACTTCGGCACATGAGACAAGGAACAAAGTAAGTAACAGTAAAATTAAACGTCTCATTTAATGAAGCGTCCTTGGCATTGATAAAATAAACATCGGAATTTCAGCATCAAAAGATGTGCCATCTTCAGATACCATTTGATAAGAACCGTGCATCGAACCTACTGGTGTGTTGAGTTCAGTGCCGCTCGTGTAAGTGTAAGATTCATGCGGTTGAATGAGAGGCTGCTCTCCAATGACGCCCAAACCTTTTACTTCAAATGATTGTTCATTAGCATCCGTAATAATCCAATGACGGCTCACGAGTTGTGCCGGAATGATCCCATCATTACTTATGGTGATGGTATAACTAAAAAAATAACGGTTATGTTCAATGCTTGATTTTTCTTCTACAAAATCAGTTTCAACGCTAATGCGAATCGCATGTAATTTTGATGATCCCATGATTTAGGAAATCAATCCTTGTGAAGGCGAGCTAGGAGATGCTGAATATAATTTCTTAGCCATGCGTCCTGCTAAATAAGCTTCGCGTCCCGCTTCAATAGCTTTTTTCATGGCACCCGCCATCATCAGAGGATCGTTCGCATTGGCAATCGCGGTATTCATAAGTACACCTTCGCACCCAAGTTCCATAGCGATTGCAGCATCGGATGCAGTTCCCACGCCGGCATCCACAATGACTGGCACTTTTGCCTGCTCAATAATAATTTGTAAATTCCACGGATTTAAAATCCCCATACCTGAACCTATGAGAGAAGCTAAAGGCATGATGGCGCAGCAACCGATATTCTCAAGTTCTTTGGCCACAATCGGATCATCTGAGGTATAAACCATCACATCGAATCCTTCTTTAATTAAGACTTCGGCGGCTTTTAGGGTTTCAATAACATTAGGATAAAGTGTTTTAGGGTCACCTAACACTTCTAATTTAACGAGCTTATGGCCATCTAATAATTCACGCGCTAAACGAAGCGTTCTCACTGCATCGTCTGCCGAATAACAACCCGCTGTATTAGGTAAGTAAGTAAAACGATCGGGTGGCACAAAATCAAGAAGGGAAGGCTCCCCTTCATTTTGTCCAATGTTAGTGCGACGAATCGCAAATGTGACAATCTCAGCGCCACTCGCATCAATGGCTAATCTTGTCTGTTCGAAGTCTTTATATTTACCTGTGCCCACCAATAGTCTTGACTGGTAAGCTTTCCCGGCGATCATGAGTTGATCTTTTTTTTGTGTCATCTTAGCCACCCCCTACCGCGCCCACAATTTCTAGTTGGTCGCCATCTTGAAGTGTGATGTTTTGAAATTCAGATTTAGAAATAATCATGCCGTTTTTTTCTATCGCAATACGTTTGCCCAAAAGATTAAGTTTCATGACTAAACCTTCAACTGTCATTGAACTGTCATCAAAAGATTTTATATTACCGTTAATTTTAAGATTCATTGATGTGGCTTTATTCATCAAACATTGAATTTTTAAAAAGTTTTAGAGTCATATTTCATGGAACACAATTCCATGAATTAAATACAATCCCAAAAGGAAAAGCTATATGCAAAATTATAATACAGATTCGTTGAGTACATTGCCTAAGAACAAAGACGAGGCAGATCATTTAACGCCACCAGATAAGATCGCTACACCGATTGAATTAACTTCTGACGAAAAACTTTATCGCAGACGTTGGCTCGAATCTATCTCAGATTGCGTTTAAGTAAGTTTGCGCTGAAAAAGTTTTAACGCTAAGTTATAACTGATGAGCGCTAACTCAGGGTCATAACGCTCGCCTTCGTCACGCATAAAAGCATGTTGGCCATTAAACTCGTGCCAGGTAAATGCTAATTTAGCATCAAGCATTTTTTCATAAACGGCTTTACGGCCTTGGTCTGGAATATGGTT
>CAIWQV010000109.1 GCA_903914945.1 uncultured Methylophilaceae bacterium | reverse complement strand
CCATTCATGCAGCCGCATTGGCTAAGAAAGGCAATGCAGCCCGTAAATAATTTAGATACCATTGCCGCCATTGCCACACCTGTCGGTGCTGGCGGCATTGGTGTTGTAAGAATTTCAGGACCAAAAGCAAGCCATGTTGCAAAAGCGCTTTTGGGCGTATGCCCAGAAAATCGTTTAGCGTCTTACCTTCCTTTTTTAGATGCAGATGGCCAAGCTATTGACCGCGGCATCGCACTTTTTTTTAAATCCCCACATTCTTATACTGGTGAAGATGTTTTAGAGCTTCAAGGCCATGGCGGCATTGCTGTGATGCAGATTTTATTAGCGCGCTGTGTGGATTGTGGTGCGAGGCCTGCTAAGCCTGGAGAGTTTACCGAGCGCGCTTATCTTAATGACAAGATTGATTTAGCCCAAGCCGAAGCTGTAGCCGATTTGATTAATGCTTCTACTTCGGAAGCTGCAAAAAGCGCTATGCTTTCTTTGAGTGGATATTTTTCGAATAAAATCAATGACTTACTAAAAGAACTCATTGATTTACGCATGTATATTGAAGCTTGTTTAGATTTCCCCGAAGAAGAAATCGACTTTATTACCACGGGCAAAGTAAAAGAAAAGCTTTTAAGTTTGAGTTTACGAATGGACGAAGTGTCTTCGTCTGCCAAACAAGGCCATTTATTGCGAGAAGGCTTGACCGTGGTATTAGTAGGCCAGCCTAATGTAGGAAAGTCGAGTTTACTTAATCAATTGTCGGGGCATGATCAAGCGATCGTGACTTCGATTCCTGGAACTACGCGAGACCCTATCAAAAGTGAAATTCAAATTGATGGTATCCCCATCCATGTGATTGATACAGCTGGCCTTAGAGACACAAGCGATGAAATTGAAAAAATGGGCATTGAAAAAACATGGATTTCGATAGAAAAGGCCAATATCGCATTATTTTTAGTTGATGCTGGTAAGGGTATTACTGATTACGAGAAAACCATTCTGAATCGCATTCCAAAAGACACTTTTAAGATCTGGGTTCATAATAAAATTGATTTATTGCCTAAGAAAGCTTCATCCGAAATGATTGATGGAGAACGCCATCTTTTTATTTCTGCTAAAAGCGGCGAAGGTTTAGCCCAACTTAAGGCCGTGATATTAAAAACGGCAGGTGTTGAGTTTGGTAAAGACGGAAATCAAGGCATTTTTATGGCGAGACAGCGACACTTAGATGCGCTAGAGATAGTGGCGAGGCATTTGCAGGAGTCGACGAATCAGCTGCAATCCCCTGAATTGGTTGCGGAGGAGCTTAGGCAAGCTCAAACATCCCTAGCTTCTATTACTGGGGAATTTACCCCCGATGATCTTTTAGGTGAAATTTTTAGCAGGTTTTGTATCGGCAAGTAATTCTTCTGTTCCACGTGGAACAATTTTTCCTTCTTTTTAAGTAAATGTTTCACGTGAAACAATGGTTTTCATAGTGATTATCAGTAGATTAAAGTAAAATTACACCTTTTATAAATGACGTAAAACCATGGAATTTCCAAATAATTTCGATGTGATTGTGGTTGGAGGAGGGCATGCTGGGACTGAGGCTGCTTTGGCTTCTGCTCGTATGGGGCAAAAGACGCTTCTTTTAACCCATAACATTGAGACCTTAGGTCAGATGTCATGTAATCCATCCATTGGCGGTATTGGTAAAGGGCATTTAGTCAAAGAAATCGACGCTTTAGGTGGGGCTATGGGTATTGCCACCGATGAAGCGGGTATTCAATTTCGCATTTTAAATAGCAGCAAAGGGCCTGCCGTGCGAGCAACTCGTGCTCAAGCTGACCGTATTTTATATAAAGCTGCGATTCGTCATCGCCTTGAAAATCAACCTAATCTTTGGCTTTTTCAACAAGCGGTAGACGATATTCTTTTAGAGAAAGATCATGTTGCCGGCGTTGTCACGCAAATTGGCATCCAGTTTAAGTCTAGAACTGTCGTTTTAACGGCGGGTACTTTTTTAGGCGGCCTTGTGCATGTGGGCTTAAAAAATTATCAAGCAGGCCGAGCAGGTGACCCACCTTCTATTTCTTTGGCACACCGCTTACGAGAGATTGGACTGCCTGTGGGTCGCCTTAAGACTGGAACGCCGCCAAGAATTGACGGGCGCACCATTAATTATGCCGTGATGCAGGAACAGCCTGGTGACGACCCCACGCCTTATCTCTCTTTTTATGGCAAAAAAACAACACATCCAAGACAGGTTTCTTGTTGGATTACGCATACCAACGAATCGACACATGACATTATTAGAAGCGGCCTCGATCGATCGCCTATGTATACAGGCGTGATTGAAGGTGTAGGCCCACGTTATTGTCCATCCGTTGAAGATAAAATCCATCGTTTTGCAGACAAAGATTCACATCAGATTTTTTTAGAGCCAGAAGGCTTAAACACCAATGAAATTTATCCAAATGGCATTTCAACGAGCCTTCCTTTTGATATACAGTACAAATTAGT
>CAIWQV010000108.1 GCA_903914945.1 uncultured Methylophilaceae bacterium | reverse complement strand
TTAAATTTTCCCCAACTACGCCAGAAAATTGAGAGGCATTAGCGACAATATTATCAAGCGTATGATATTCGTTAAGCCATTTCAATGCAGTTTTAGGACCTACCTTTTCAACACCTGGCACGTTATCTGAGGTATCTCCAATAAGCGTTAAGTAATCAATGATTTGATTAGGTAATAGACCAAATTTATTTTTAACACCTTCAATATCAAGCTTTTCATTACTCATGGTATTAATTAAAGTTACATGCTCATTCACAAGCTGAGCTAAATCTTTGTCGCCTGTAGAAACCACTACATTAAATTGATTTTGAGTTGCCTCTTTACAGAGTGTGCCAATGACATCATCAGCCTCGACACCTTCTTTAATGATAATGGGCCAGCCCATAGCTGTAATGGCTTCGTGAAGCGGTTTAATTTGCGCGACTAGATCTTCAGGCATCGCTGATCGATTAGCCTTATATTCAGGATAGAGATCATTTCTGAAAGTTTTTCCTTTTGCATCAAAAACGCAAGCGCTATAATCAGAAGGAAACTCCTTATGGAGTTTTCTGAGCATATTTAAGACGCCGTAAATAGCTCCGGTAGGTTCTTGGCGACTATTTCTAAGGTCAGGCAGTCCATGAAATGCCCGATAAAGATAAGAAGAACCATCGACCAATAATAGTGTTTTCATTGTTTAACTTTGAAAGTTTTTATGTCTGCAGATAAAAAGATACCTAAATTTAACGGCCCAGAATTATTTGATGAAACTCATAACGAGAGTGAATCCTGGTATGCATTCGAAATTATGTCAGAATTTGTTGGAGCTACCGAAAAACTTAAGAAAATAACTCCCGCTGTATCAGTCTTTGGAAGCGCAAGGGTCCCTGCAGATCATCCTTATTATAAGCTCACAGTTGACATAGCAGAGGCCTTATCCAATGCTGGATTTAGCGTCATTTCTGGCGGTGGCCCCGGCCTTATGGAGGCAATTAATAAAGGCGCTTCTTTAGGAAAGGGCTCTAGTATTGGACTTAATATCAATTTACCTCATGAGCAAAAGCCTAATGACTATCAAGACATTTCAATTAATTTTAAATATTTCTTTATGCGTAAAGTCATGTTTATTAAATACGCCTCGGCTTATGTAGTGCTCCCCGGTGGCTTTGGAACGCTTGATGAGCTTATGGAGGTGATTACACTTATTCAAACAGGTAAATCAAGAAAAATCCCTATCATTTTAGTAGGAAAAGAGTTCTGGTCTGGCTTATTAGGTTGGTTAAAAGACAAGATGGTTAAGGAGGGGATGGCCCAAGAAAAAGACTTAGATCTGATTCAAGTTCTTGAGGAGCCAAAAGAGATTGTTAATGCGATCTTTAATCATTACGAATCAATTGGCTTTACACTTACGCCAGCCGAGAGAAAAGCACAGCTTTACTTATAAATTGTCAAATAAACCATACCATCTATAGGTTTTTTGCTAGAATCTTGTCTATGAAAATACAAAACAAAATCAAAGCTTTTTTATTGGCAACCGCCTTTTTTAGTTTCAATGTGATCGCTGAAAAAAAACTTGAGATCTTAGAGGAAGTTAAGCCACCACCAAAGAATTTTGAAAGTGATATTGTAGATGAGCCTCAAATTACCATCACAAAAAAAGGTTCTGACACAGTTGAAGAGTATCGTATCAATGGCGAGCTTTATATGATGAAAGTAACACCCCCTGCTGGCGGACCTTCATATTATTTATTGAAGGAAGATCAAGATGGTGGTTGGGCAAGATATGACGGTCCTAGCCAGCCTCTCACAGTGCCTAAATGGGTAATATTTAGATTCTAAATTTTTTTTTAAAGGGCTTTAAGCCCTTTTTTTTATGTCTGTCTATACATCAGTAAATATTGAAGAATTAAAAGATTGGCTCAAAGATTATGCGCTAGATGATCTTACTGATTATCAAGGCATTAAGTCTGGCATCACAAATACTAATTATTTTTTGATGACAAAGCATGATCAATTCGTTTTAACGCTCTTCGAAAGGAATGCCATTGAAGATCTCCCTTACTTTGTAGATCTGATGTCCCATCTAGCGACGCATGCATTTTTATGCCCCAAGCCTATACTTAAAAAAAATGGCACAGCCTTAAGTATTCTAAAAAATAAACCTGCTTTGATCGTTAGTTGCCTTAAAGGAAAAGAACTGACAAACCCTGCAGCAGATCACTGCGAATCTGTAGGTAGAAGTCTAGCTGAATTACATATCAAGTCAGCTGATTTTGAAGCGCAACATCAAAACACAAGAAATCTGACTTGGATTAAGAAAACAGCTGAAGCTTTACTTAATCAATTACCTGAAGATGAGAGTCAATTACTAACAGAAGAAATTAGCTACCAAGAGAAACGGGATTACGATTTGCCAAAGGCTACCATTCATGGCGACTTATTTAAAGATAATGTCCTTTTTTTACACAATGAAGTATCAGGATTTATTGATTTTTATTATGCTTGCACGGACTATCTTATTCTAGATGTAGCTATTGCTGTGAATGACTGGTGCGTGAACGAAGACGGTTCTTTTGATGCGGCAAGATTAACGGCTTTCTTAAGTGCATATAAAAAGATAAGATCATTTAATGAAGCAGAAGATAGGTCTTGGAATGACATATTAAGATTAGCATCACTTAGATTTTGGGTATCAAGGTTGAATGATTTTTATCATACTAAAGAGGGTGAGCTTACTTTCACAAAAGACCCTAATCATTTTAAAAAGATTTTAAAGCGACGCATTGCTGAGCATACAAGGTAAATCAAAATGAAAAAAATTACATTTAAAGACTCTATACGTTGGAACAAGGAAAGTTTTTTACTTTTTAAAAAAACACCTAATCAATCATTGATGTTGAGCTTAACTTATCTATTTATTTTTATGCTGCTTCCATCTGTGCCCATGGTTCAAGTATTTTCAATTGCATCTATTTTGATCTGGCCTATATTTTTAGTATTTGCCGTTAACTTTTATAAAATACATGATAAAAATAAGAATGAAACATTTTTAGCAGTATATGAAAAAATTAAACCAAGATTGCTGACGCTCTTAGCCCTTGGCCTTATTTGCCTTACATATGCAGGCATGGTGACCATGATTTTGAATGCTGAAATGCAGCATTTCATTCAACTATCAGAAAATAATAATGAGCTTGCGAATGTCATTAATAATTTTGTCCCCATGATAGGAAAATTAATTTTACTTTTATTGCCATTACTTATGGGAACATGGTTTTCACCAATGTTAATTGTATATAACCACTACTCATTATTTAAATCGATTAAATCAAGCGTTGCAGGATCACTTATGTATATTATTCCCTTAGGTCTTTCATGGCTTATTTTTTCGACAACAGCAATATTATTTATGTTGTCATGTGGAGTATTGATTGGATCTTTAGCTTCATTCTTTCCCAGCATAGGCTCTTCATTAATGGGGGCTGTTATTTTCTTTGCATTACTCGTCATCACATCAGTGATGTTTGCATTTCAATATATTAGTTATCGAGATATTTTTAAATCAGCAAAAAGTTATTAATGTTTAAATAGTTTTGCGTATTCCATTGCAAGCCACTTAGTGCCTGCTTTATTAAATTTAATTTGTATTCTTAAGTCGTCTGCGTTTCCTTCATAACCTAAAACAGTGCCTTGACCAAATTTTTCGTGCATCACAGATTC
>CAIWQV010000107.1 GCA_903914945.1 uncultured Methylophilaceae bacterium | reverse complement strand
TTTTGAAGATTTTTTCCCATTTGTAACTTCAACTTCATGTAAAGTTTCAACCAATACTTCCTCAGAAATACCGTCTACAGAAACATAAAACGGTCTTCTTGCTTCTCCGGTATAACCTGACCCAGTTAATTTAATATTAAATGTTTCGCCATGAAGTGTGACATTGAATTCGCTAGGGGCAAATTTTTCAGCAGAAGAAAATACATTATCTTTAGGGAGTAGGGGTTCTGGTTTAATGCTACCCGCATTTCTTTCTTGCAAGAATATCTTGGCAACATCTGGAAACATGGCATACGTTAAAATATCTTCATCAGATTTTGTAATCTGCTCTGCTTCAATTTTTAGCTTTGCAAGTTCAGGCTCTAAAAGATCGGCAGGCCTCGATGTGAGTGGTTTTTTTTCACCGATAGCCATCGACTGAATTTTTTGATTCACTTTGCCAGGTGCTCTTCCATATTCACCCATGAAATAACTTTTTACTTCATTAGTAATTGACTTGTATCGAGCCCCCGTTAAAACATTTAATACTGCTTGAGTGCCGACAATTTGAGAGGTAGGAGTCACAAGCGGAGGATAACCTAGATCTTCGCGAACTTTAGGAATCTCAAGAAGCACTTCATTCATACGATCCAGCGCACCTTGCTCTTTAAGCTGATTAGATAAATTAGAAATCATACCGCCAGGCACTTGATTGCTTAAGACGCGCGTATCGACACCCGTGTAATCGGATTCGAATTGCCAATATTTTTTTCTGGTAACCTTTAACTGTTCACTAATCTCTTCAACTTTTTTAATATCAATATCTGTTTTGTAGCCTAAATCCTCTAGGGCAGCAATCATAGATTCTGTTGATGGATGGCTTGCACCTTCAGCAAAACTTGAATTACATGTATCAATAATATCTGCACCATTTTGCACGGCAGTTAAAAGATTAATACTTGCCAATCCTGACGTTGCATGTGAATGAACATGAATAGGGAGTGAGATCGATTTTTTTAAAGATGCCACAAGTTCTTTAGTGACTGAAGGTGTTAAAAGTCCCGCCATATCTTTAATCGCTATCGTGTCACATCCAAAACTTTCCATTTCTTTTGCAAGATTAACGAAATAAGGAATGTTATGCACAGGGCTTGTGGTGTAGCTTAAGGTGCCTTCTGCATGTTTTTTATATTTTTTGACTGATTTAATAGATGTTGTAAGATTTCTGACATCATTCATTGCATCGAAAATTCTGAACACATCGACACCATTATTGGCAGATTGCTTAACAAATGCATCAACAACATCGTCTGAATAATGACGGTAGCCCAATAAGTTCTGTCCTCGAAGTAACATTTGTATACGAGAATTTGGGAGGGCTTTTCTTAAAAGCTTTAAACGTTCCCACGGATCTTCTTTTAAAAATCTTACACATGCATCAAATGTAGCGCCACCCCATGCTTCAATTGACCAAAAGCCAAGCGCATCTAATTGTGGGCATATAGGCAGCATATCTTCAGTGCGAAGTCTTGTCGCAATTTGACATTGGTGACCGTCTCTTAAAACCAATTCGGTAATATGTATTTTTTTCATAGTTCTTTAAATGCCTTCGTGTGCTGCAATAGCTGCTGATATAGCTGCGGCCATTAATTCAGGTGGAAATTGACTTTGGTAATTTATAAGTTCTGGGTGATCATCCACAAAACTTGTATTGAAATTCGCTTCTTTAAACTCTTTATTATTCATAATTTCTAAATAATAAGGGATTGTTGTTTTAACTCCAAATACAACAATATCATTGAGCGCTCTCTTGCCTCGCTGAATTACACTTTCCCAGTTTAATGCCCAAACAGTAAGCTTTGCGCACATAGAGTCGTAATAGGGCGGTATGACATAACCTGTGTAGATAGAAGCATCAATCCTAACGCCAGGCCCTCCGGGTGCGTAATAACGCGTAATTTTTCCAAAGGACGGCATAAAGTCATACTTAGGATCTTCTGCGTTGATACGATATTCAATTGCAAAGCCTCGAAACTGAATCTCTTCTTGTTTATATTGTAATGGTAAACCAAATGCAATTCTGATTTGCTCTTGAACAATATCAATACCTGTAATCGATTCAGTAATTGTATGCTCTACCTGAAGACGAGTATTCATCTCCATAAAGTAAAAATTATTGTCAGCGTCTAAAAGAAATTCCACGGTGCCCGCGTTCTCATAATTAACAGCTTTGGCAGCTTTGACTGCAAGCTCACCTACATAACTTCTTTGAGCATTGGTAAGCTGAGGTGAGGGTGCTATTTCAATGAGCTTCTGATTTCGCCTTTGAATAGAGCAATCCCTTTCAAAAAGATGAACGACATTACCGAAGCTGTCGGCCAGAATTTGAACTTCAATATGCTTAGGCGATACGATACATTTTTCAATAAAAACCTCAGGCTTACCAAAAGCCTTTGTAGCTTCAGAAATAACTCGATCGTAATTTGTGACAAGTTCTTTTTCGTTATTACAACGCCTAATGCCTCGCCCACCACCACCATTAGTCGCTTTAAGCATGATAGGGTAGCTAATAGAGGAGGCAAGTTTTTTTGCTTCATCAAGACTCTCAATATTACCTTCACTCCCTGGAATGACAGGAATTGAGGCTGCAATCATCGCTGTTCTTGCTTGGATCTTATCCCCCATTTGACGAATAATGTCAGCATTAGGGCCAATAAATTTGATATCTCGTCTCGCGCATATCTCAGCTAATTCAGGATTTTCAGACAAAAAACCATATCCAGGATGAATAGCATCGCATCCTGAAGTTACAGCGATATTTACAATATTATGTGCGTTTAAATAGCCAGCAAGCGGATCAGCGCCAATATTATAGGATTCATCGGCTTTTTTCACGTGAAGTGCATGGCGGTCAGCGTCTGAATAAATGGCTACCGAAGTGATATTAAGCTCAGAACAGGCGCGGATAAGCCTTACCGCTATTTCACCACGGTTTGCTATAAGTATTTTTTTATACAATGAAAAGCCTTAAATTTTTAGCTAAAAATCACTAAATTAGGATTAATTTAAGAAAATTATAGCATGTCATTTCTTATATAATAATGATGTCTTTTAACCCGAAATCTATTGATGGAACAGCATATAGACAATATTGATTTTTCAAGAAAATCGAAAGAAATTCATGATATAATTCGCCTCTCTGATTTTAAGCGGTTGCAGGATTTATGCTTAAATCTGGAAGATTCAATTGCTTTTGCTTTAAAGGGTTTTGAAAATAAGCATAGAGAGCCCTGTTTAGAGCTAACAATTGAAGGTAAATTAGATTTAATTTGCCAAAGATGTACTGAAAAATTAGAACATACGATTTTTTTAAAATCAGGATTTTTAATTAAAGAAGAAACGCAGCTCACTGATTTTTACATTGATGATCATGCGGAGTACGACTTAATTGAAGGTAGTGTAAAAATGGATGTGATAAGTCTTATTGAAGACGAAATCATGCTCTCTTTACCTAGCGCACCTAAACATGAAAATGTTAATTGCCACTACAAAAAAACTGATGAAATGTTAGATCGCATTCATCCGTTTGCTGATTTAAAACAAAAATTATATAAAAATTAAATTTAGGAGTTGCTATGGCTGTTCAGCAAAATAAAAAATCACCATCAAAACGTGGTATGCATCGTTCCCACGATTTTTTATCTAATCCGCCACTTGCTGTAGAACCAACGACTGGCGAAGTTCATTTACGTCACCACGTAAGCCCAACAGGTTACTACCGAGGCAAAAAAGTTATTCAAAATAAATCAGAATAATTCTTTTAAAATTATTCTGATTTATTTCTTCATTGCTCTTAACAATTAAGAGAACAAATGACAATTACCCTAGCAGTTGACGCAATGGGCGGGGATCATGGGCCTAAAGTCACCATTCCAGCCTCTATCAAAGCGTTATCAAAATATGATCAACTCCATATTATTTTAGTGGGTGATCAATCGACTATTGAAGCTGAGCTTCAAAAAAATAAATATAGCAATTCACGCTTATCTATACATCACGCAAGTGAAGTGGTTGAAATGGATGAGTCACCCCAAAGCGCTTTAAAGAACAAAAAAGATTCTTCCATGCGCGTCGCCATTAATTTAATTAAAGAAGAAAAAGCTCAGGCTTGTGTGAGTGCTGGAAATACAGGTGCACTTATGGCAACGGCGCGTTATGTCTTGAAAATGTTGCCGGGTATTGATAGGCCTGCTATTGCATCCAGCTTGCCTAGCCAAAAGGGAACCACTTATATGTTAGACCTTGGCGCTAATACAGATTGCACTGCAGAAAATTTATTACAATTCGCAGTAATGGGCGCTATGTTGGTGAGCTCTGTCACAGGTAATCCGAAGCCTTCAGTAGGACTTCTTAATATTGGTTCTGAAGATATCAAAGGTAATGAGATCGTTAAAGAGGCGGGGGAGTTACTTCGTCGAAGCCATCTTAATTTTTATGGTAATGTTGAAGGCAATGATATCTTTAAAGGCACAACCGATGTAGTGGTGTGCGATGGATTTGTAGGTAATGTGGCATTAAAGACTGCAGAAGGCATCGCTCAACTCATGGGCCGTTTTTTAACACAAGAATTTAAGCGCAATTGGATCACTAAATTTATGGCATTTATATCATTGCCTGTACTCAATCGCTTCAAAAAAAGACTGGATCCTAGAAGATACAATGGCGCTAGCTTTTTGGGACTTAAAGGCGTTGTGGTTAAAAGCCATGGAGGAGCCGATAGCTATTCATTCTTCTACGCTATTCAGACTGCCATTGAGGAGTCAAAAAATAATGTATTAGAAAATATTCAAAAACAACTTGAGTTAGAAATTCCTTTAGATATTTCATCATCAGAAAATATATGATCTTTTCAAAAATTACAGGGACAGGAAGTTATCTACCCGAAAAAATACTGAGTAATCACGATCTCGAAAAGATGTTTGAGACAACGGATGAATGGATTACATCAAGAACGGGTATTAAAGAAAGACATATCGCATCAGCACATCAATATACAAGTGATTTGGCAGTTGAAGCATCTAAACAAGCTATCAAAGCTTCTGGTATTGATGCTAAAAAAATTGATCTCATTATCGTCGCCACAACAACGCCCGATAAAACATTCCCAAGTACGGCCTGCATTGTTCAAACAAAACTCGGCTTATCTTTATGTCCAGCATTTGATATCCAAGCTGTGTGTAGTGGCTTTATATATGCACTTTCTGTGGCAGATAATTTTATTAAAGTAGGTTCAGCAAAGTGTGTATTAATCATTGGTGCTGAAACGATGTCACGTATTACAGATTACTCTGACAGAAGTAATGCTATTTTGTGGGGTGATGGTGCAGGGGCAGTGATTTTAGAAGGGTCAAATCAGCCGGGTATTTTATCTACCCATATTCATGCTGACGGTGCTTACGAAAAATTACTTCACGTGCCGAGTGGCGTGTCCCATCAAAAAGGTAAGTCCACGATAGAAATGCAAGGCAACCAAGTGTTTAAAATGGCAGTAAATACCCTAGATTCTATTGTTGACGAAACGCTTGAAGCCAATCAATTAGAGAAATCTGATATTGACTGGCTCGTTCCACATCAGGCTAATATTCGAATTCTTGAAGCGACCGCAAAAAAATTAAATATGTCTATGGATCGTGTTGTTGTGACGATTGATAGGCATGGTAATACATCTGCAGCTTCTATTCCGTTAGCCCTAGATACAGCCATTCGTGAACATAAAATTAAAAGGGGTGAAACACTCCTGATGGAAGCTTTTGGTGGTGGATTCACTTGGGGCTCTGCTTTAATTAAGTATTAAATATCATATAGTTAAGTTAAATATATCAAGTAAATTATGACTCATTTTTCTTTTATTTTTCCAGGTCAAGGTTCGCAATCTGTCGGCATGATGGCAGATTTCAATGGTCATCCATTAATTCAATCCACATTTAATGAAGCTTCTGAAGTCCTTAATGTTGATTTTTGGAAGATGGCAACTGAGCCAAATGAAGATATCAATCAAACAATTCATACCCAGCCTATACTTCTGACAGCAGGCATTGCGACCTGGCGCCTTTGGCAATCCAAAACAGATAAACTACCTACCTATTTAGCAGGACATAGTCTTGGCGAATATAGCGCTCTTGTCGCTTCTAACGCCATTGAATTTAAGGATGCTCTGAAGCTTGTGAAATACAGGGCGGAAGTCATGCAAAAAGCTGTTCCTGAAGGAGTAGGGGCGATGGCTGCTATTCTCGGTATGACCGATCAAGAGGTAGTAGATGCATGTAAAGAAGCGCAAGAAAACGAAGTGGTTGAAGCAGTTAATTTTAATTCACCGGGACAAGTAGTAATTGCTGGAAATGTTTTAGCAGTGGAACGAGCTATTGAGATAGCAAAATCAAATGGGGCTAAGCGAGCTATTTTGCTTCCAGTGAGCGTACCTTCGCATTGCAGTCTTATGCAGAAAGCCTCTGAAGAATTAAGAGCTTATCTTGATACTATTCCAATTTATAAGCCAAGCATTAATGTCATTCATAATGTAGATGTGATGACACATGATGATGCAAATTCAATTAAAGATGCACTTTCAAAACAACTCTGCCATCCAGTAAGATGGGTTGAAACAATTCAAAAAATAGCATCACATCAAATTAGCGATATTGCAGAATGTGGTCCAGGCAAAGTACTAACAGGGCTGGCTAAACGAATCTCCGCCGAGTTAAAAGGTGCTGCGCTCGTGAGCGAGAATGCAATTGATGAATTTGAAATACTTTTAAGGTAAAACAATCTAGGAAAAATTATGCTTATTAATCTCGAAAATCAAATTGCACTTGTCACAGGCGCTAGCCGCGGTATAGGTCAATCAATTGCTTTAAGTTTAGGAAAACAAAAAGCGATTGTAATTGGGACCGCAACTACAGAAGAGGGTGCGCAAAAAATCTCTGCCTTTCTTAAAGAGCAAAATATTGCAGGGAAAGGGGTAAAGTTGGATGTGAATGACAATGAGGCTATTCTTCAAACTGTAGATAGCATAATCAAAGATCATGGAGAGATCTCAATCCTTGTAAATAATGCTGGCATTACCAAAGATATGTTACTTATGCGGATGAAAGAAGAAGAATGGGATGATGTCATGTCGACTAATTTAAAATCTATTTTTCGGATGAGTCAGGCGCTTGTTCGAAGCATGATGAAAAGTCGCTATGGCAGGATTATTAATATTACGTCTGTCGTGGGTCATATGGGAAATGCTGGCCAAACAAATTATGCCGCTGCAAAAGCAGGGGTTACGGGCTTCACAAAATCTTTAGCAAAAGAAATTGGGAGTCGAGGCATTACAGTTAATTGCGTTGCGCCTGGGTTTATTGATACTGATATGACAAAAGGATTATCAGAGGAACATAAAAAGCAACTTCTTGACCATGTGCCACTTGGTCGCTTAGGAAGTCCAGACGATATTGGCGCTGCCGTATGCTTTTTAGCCTCTAAAGAAGCGTCTTATATTACAGGTGAGACCCTTCATGTCAATGGTGGAATGCTAATGATTTAAGTTATTTTTTTAACTTTATTACAAAATTCTTAACAAGATTTGTTAAAATAACGCATGGCTTTAGAGTCATTTCTTAAATAAAAGGGGTATTTTAGATGTCTGACATCGAACAACGTGTAAAAAAAATTGTTGCAGAACAACTTGGCACTAAAGAAGCTGATGTAAAAAATACATCATCATTTGTAGATGATTTGGGTGCTGATTCACTTGATACAGTTGAACTCGTAATGGCTTTAGAAGAAGAGTTTGATTGTGAAATTCCTGACGAAGAAGCTGAAAAAATTACTACAGTGCAGCAAGCTGTTGATTACATCAACAAAAATCTAAAATAATTCATATCTTGCCTAACCTTTTCTAGCTAATGAAAGGGTTAGGTTAAAACCATGTCTAAAAGAAGAGTCGTAGTCACCGGTCTAGGTTTGATTACTCCTGTAGGTATAGGGGTGTCAGAATCATGGGCTAATATCATTAATGGTCAATCGGGCATAGGTAAAATTACCAAATTTGATTGCTCATCATATCCCTCTCAAGTTGCGGGCGAAGTCAAAAATTTTGACCCACTTCTATATATTCCTCCTAAAGATGCAAGACGCATGGATACCTTTATTCAATTTGGTATTGCAGCAGGAGTTGAGGCTTTTAAGGATTCTGGCATTGAAGTAACTGACACCAATAGTGAACGTATAGGTGTGTCAGTTGGGTCGGGTATTGGCGGTATTAACTTAATTGAATCTACAAGCGATGTATTCGATGAAGGCGGTGTTCGCAAGGTCTCTCCATTTTTTATCCCCGGTACGATTATTAATATGATTTCTGGCAACCTTTCAATTATGCTTAATTTAAAGGGCCCTAATGTTTCTATTGTAACCGCGTGCACAACAGGAACTCATTCTATTGGTGACGCAGCCCGTATGATCGAATATGGGGATGCTGACGTCATGTTAGCTGGTGGTTCAGAAGCTGCTATTACTGAATTATCAGTCGCTGGATTTTCTTCAGCTAAAGCACTCTCGTCACGTAATGATGATCCTAAGACTGCAAGCCGTCCATGGGATAAAGATCGTGATGGATTTGTGATCGGTGAAGGCGCTGGTGTGATGGTGCTTGAGGAATTCGAACATGCAAAAAAAAGAGGCGCTAAAATTTACGCAGAACTTTCGGGCTACGGCATGAGTGCAGATGCTTACCATATCACAGCACCTAATATGGATGGACCTCGACGCTCCATTGTAAATGCATTAAAAAATGCAAATGTAAATATAGATAACGTTCAATATATTAATGCGCATGGCACATCGACACCACTAGGCGATCTAAATGAAACAAATGCTATTAAAGCTAGCTTTGGAGATTACGCAAAAAAACTTGTTGTGAATTCAACAAAATCAATGACAGGGCATTTGTTAGGCGGAGCTGGCGGCATCGAATCGGTATTTACTGTGTTAGCTATTCACAATCAAATCTCCCCACCTACAATTAATATATTTAATCAAGATCCAGAATGCGATCTTGACTATTGCGCCAATGAAGCAAGGTCAATGAAAATTGACGTTGCACTCAAAAACAACTTTGGCTTTGGCGGTACAAACGGAAGCCTTGTATTTAAGAAAATATAGGTTTTTATAAATGGGTTTAATCTAAAATGAACTCATTGATAATTTCACAACCGGCCGTTTAACTTGTCAAAACAATTCCTCATTAATGGAACATTTCAAAAGATCAGTCCTTTTGATCGTGCATTTCAATATGGTGATGGAATTTTCAGGACTTTCATTGTAGAGAATAAAAAACCTCGCCATTGGAAATACCACTATAAAAAAATAGTTGAAGATTGCCGGGCAATTAAAATTACTCCGCCAAAAGAGAAAGCATTACTTTCTGATATTCAATTGTTATTTAAAGCCAAAAAAAGAGCGGTAGGAAAATTTATAATTTCGAGAGGTGTGAGCGAGCGAGGCTATAAATTCAATAGCACTATTACTCACAATCGCTTTTTAATTAAAACAAAAATGCCAATTTACCCGATGAAGTTTTTTAAATATGGTGTTGATCTTCACGTTTGCAAGCAAAAACTTAATGTTTCAATCCTTTCCGGTATAAAACATTTAAATCGATTAGAAAATATAATGGCTCGACAAGAGTGGAACGATTATCGTTATATTGACGGTATTCTTCTTAATCAAGATGGCCATGTCATTGAATGCATTTCAAGTAATATTTTTATGCGCATTGGAAAAACTATCTATACGCCAAAAATGAACCATGTTGGTATTAAGGGTGTCACCAGAGAACTGTTCATTAAAATAGGCATAAAATTAGGCTTTAAAATAAAAGAAGCTGTATTTGGTTTAGATAAGCTTTTGAAAGCCGATGAAGTCTTTATAACTAATAGTTTATTTGGTGTCCTGCAGGTCAAAAAAATTAAAAATAGATGTTGGCAGCATCAAGAATTAGCTTCACTATTTAATCATGGGCTCGATAACATAAATATATGAAAAAATGGCTTTTTAGATTAATGATTATTTTCATTCCTTTAGTGGTTTGGATAATTCATTTTTTAGTAACGCCCCTTCATATTAATAAAGCGGATTTAGCTATTGAAATTGAACCTGGAAGCAGTCTTAAATCAATAGCGTTTCAACTTGTGGATGAAAAAATACTCAATGAGCCATGGCGGTTTATTTTGCTTTCTAAAGCATTAGGCCAATCTAGAAAATTAAGGCCTGGTAATTACAATCTTAATCCTAACATTACGCCTTATCAGTTGTTAAAATCATTTGTAGAAGGTCGCGCTACTGAAGGTTCAATTACTTTTATAGAGGGGCAAGACCTTGATGCAATGCTAAATAAAATTAAGGCGAACGATAGCATCAAAAAAACAATGAAACCTTATGATTCAAAGACTATTGCTCTAGCTTTAGGAATACCTTACCAATCTGCTGAAGGTCAATTTTTTCCAGATACATATTATTTTAGTAGGAATACTGCAGACATTGAAATTCTTAGAAGGGCTTATAAAGCCATGCAAAAAAAAATTAGATTATGAGTGGGCTCATCGCGCAGAAGAGGTGCCGTATAAAAATAGCTATGAAGCGTTAACGATGGCTTCTATCATTGAAAAAGAAACAGGAAAGTCCATAGAAGCCAATCTGATTTCTGGTGTATTTATCCATCGCTTAAGTATTAACATGAAACTTCAAAGTGATCCTACAGTTATTTACGGACTTGGAAAAATGTTTACTGGGGATATTACAAAGAAAGATTTGCTTACTGATACGCCTTATAATACTTACACAAGAGAAGGTTTACCTCCGGGGCCAATTACAATGCCAAGTCTAATTTCTATTCGAGCAGCAATGCATCCCACAAAAACAGATGCACTTTTTTTTGTAGGTAAGGGCGATGGCACGCATTATTTTTCTGCAAATTTAAATGAACATAACAATGCGGTCAGAAAGTATCAAATCAAATGAAAAATAAAGGTAAATTTATTACATTTGAAGGTGTCGATGGCGCAGGAAAAAGTACTCATATTGAAGAGGTCATCTCCTTTCTTGAATCTCAAGAAATTACAGTGAAGAGAACAAGGGAGCCTGGAGGCACAAAACTAGGCGAAAAATTAAGAGATATACTTCTTCATGATGAAATGGATCCTGAAACTGAAACACTTCTTATGTTTGCAGCAAGAAGACAACACATTGCAGAAGTGATCAAGCCTGCACTCGATGAAGGGATATTTGTTTTATCCGATAGATTCACTGACGCAACTTATGCCTATCAATATGGGGGGAAGCATGTCGCTTATTCTAAAATAGAGACACTAGAGACATGGGTTCATCCTGATCTTAAAGCTGATCTCACTTTGCTTTTTGACTTGCCTGTTGAGGTAAGTATTGATCGTTTAAAAAAGAATAGAACGCCTGATAAATTTGAAAAAGAAAGCGAAGCTTTTTTTAATCGTTTAAGGAATGTCTATTTAGATCTTGCAAGACAACATCCCAATCGCTATAGAATTATTAATGCAAATCAACCTATTGAATCTGTATCTCATGACGTCATTGAGGCTATAAAAAGTATTTTATGATGCATCAAATCTATCCCTGGTTACAAGATGCCTGGAATGCCATTCATCAAAATAAAAAATTACCTCATGCATTAATATTTAAAGGTAAAGATGGGATAGGAAAGCTTGATTTTGCTATGACATTTGCAAAGTCCTATTTATGCCAAAATCCACTTACTAATTATTTGCCATGCGAAACATGCTCAGGTTGTAACTGGTTTCCAGAATCACATCCCGACTTTAGACATATCACTCCTGTTGAGAGTGATGATGATGAGTCCTCAAAAAGAAAATCTATTCGAAAAAAAAATATTGTCATTGATCAAATACGAGAGCTATCAGAATATCTGGAACTTTCAGCCCATCAAGATAAAGGCAAGCGAATTGTTTTAATTGAGCCAGCTGATACTCTTAATCAAGCTGCATCTAATGCTCTCCTTAAAATCCTAGAGGAGCCCCCAGAAAATACTTTATTTATTCTTGTGACAAGCCAAACACAAAAGTTAATTGCTACCATTCGAAGCCGATGCCAGCTATTAGATTTTCGAGGACCTTCACTAGAAGAGACAAGGGGGTTTTTAGCCGACGAAAGAATAACTTACGACGAAAGCTTACTTTCATTTACTGGCGGCTCACCATTCAATGCTATTAAAGAATTAGAAAATCAATCTCAGCGAGATGTTATTACGCAACTTCTAGCCCAGGGGCATCAGATTGATATTACGAAAGTTAATTACGGAATACTTACTCAAGGACTCGATTGGACAGT
>CAIWQV010000106.1 GCA_903914945.1 uncultured Methylophilaceae bacterium | reverse complement strand
TGGCTTAACACATGTTACCCCAGGTATTGAAACAAGCATGTCATACGCAAGTTCTCTTTGCTTAAAGAGTCGTCCTGAAGGAGCTACAAGATCATCAATGCTTTGATATCCGCCTAATGCAGTCTGAATAGCAAGCTGCCCAGGAACATTTGCACATAAACGCATCGAAGCTAACATATTAAGGCCTTCAATATAATCTGCAGATTCTTTCTTATTCCCGGATACAACTAACCATCCTGCGCGATAACCGCATGCACGATAGTTTTTTGATAAGCCGTTTAATGTCACGAAGAGAATATCATCCGCAAGAGATGCAATTGAAATATGTTTCTTTTTGTCGTAAACGACTTTGTCGTAAATCTCATCTGCAAAAACAACAAGTTTATGTTTCCTTGCAATCTGAATGACGCCCTCTAAAATATCTTTTGGATAAAGCGCACCTGTCGGATTGTTAGGATTAATCACTAAAATTGCTTTTGTTTTGCTGGTGATTTTACTTTCGATATCTTTAAGATCCGGATACCAACCAGAAGCTTCATCACATAAATAATGCCTAGGCTTTCCGCCCGCTAATGTAACAGCAGCAGTCCATAGTGGGTAATCTGGCATGGGGATCAACACTTCATCATCGTTGTCTAACAATGCTTGCATCGACATCACGATAAGTTCTGAAACGCCATTGCCAATAATCACATCATCTACATCCACATTTGAAATGTTTTTTTCTTGTGTGTAATGCATGATAGATTTTCTTGGCTCAAAAAGACCCTTGCTATCTGTATAGCCGGATGCTTTACCCATATTACGAATTACGTCTTGAACGATCTCTTCAGGCGCCTCAAATCCAAAGGCAGCCGGATTGCCAATATTAAGCTTGATAATCCGATGACCCTCTTCTTCCATTTTTTTAGCATGCGCTAAAACAGGTCCGCGAATGTCATAACAGACGTTATTTAACTTCGATGATTTTTTAAGCTGTGCCAATTTAATTACCTATATTTGAATATATGATATCTTACCTTGTGAACGCCCATTCCGCCAACAATTGAGAGGGTTTTGATTCAATTTATTTCTTTAAAAACACGATGTTATGAAATTTCACTTAATTCAATCTGATAATAAAAATCTAATCACTGGATATGATTTAAACTGGGTAGAAATCAATCAAGTGCGTTACGAATCAAGTCTTATTGTGACGCCCGATCAGCTTCTTCTTGAATGGTCAGTTAAAACAATTGCGGGTATTAAAGAAAATAGCTTTGAAGCTGTTGAATCCTTAAATGCTGAAATTATTTTATTGGGGACCGGGAATACACAGCAACATCTTCATCCAAGGCTTTTAGATTTTTTTTCAAAGAAAAATATGGCGGTTGAATCTATGAGTAATCAATCTGCATGCAGAACTTACAATATTTTAGCTAATGAAGAGCGCAAGGTTTTACTTGCGCTTATGCTTTAAAGATTTTTTGTTGAAAATACGAGACAGGCGTTTGTACCACCAAAACCAAAGCTATTTGAGATCGCGGTTTTCACTTCAACATTATCAATGCGCTTTGTCACAATAGGAAGGTCTTTAGCTAAAGGATCTAACTCGTCAATATTCACCGATGGCGCAATAAATTTATTTTCCATCATGATAAGACTGTAGATTGCTTCATTAACACCGGCTGCACCTAATGCGTGGCCAGATAAAGATTTGGTCGAGGCAATATGTGGCATAGGGCCATATTTATTATTCCCAAATACAGCACGAATCGCTTCAAGTTCTTTGACATCACCCACAGGGGTGCTTGTGCCATGTGTATTCATATAATCGACATGGTCGATTCCTTGGAGTGCAAGCGCCATGCATCGCTCAGCACCTTCACCGCTTGGTGCCACCATATCATAACCATCAGATGTCGCGCCGTAACCTACGACTTCTGCATAAATTTTTGCATTGCGCGCTTTTGCATGCTCATATTCTTCTAGAACCAAAATACCGCCGCCGCCTGAGATCACAAAACCATCACGATTCACATCATAAGTACGTGAGGCTTTTTCTGGAGTTTCATTGTATTTACTTGAAAGCGCTCCCATACCATCAAACATGAAAGAAAGTGTCCAATGCTCTTCTTCAGCACCACCTGCAAAAATAATATCTTGTTTACCTAGTTGAATTTGTTCAACACCTGCACCAATGCAATGCGCACTGGTTGAACATGCGGAAGTAATCGCATAGTTCACACCTTTAATTTTGGCACCCGTTGCAAGACATGCTGAAACGCCACTCGCCATAGCTTTAGTGACCATGTAAGGGCCTACGCGTCGAATACCTTTTTCTCGAATAGTATCTATGCCGTCTAGAATACTTTCATGAGAAGCACCTCCTGCACCTACAATCAAACCGGTGCGTATATTTGAGACCATAGTTTCGGGCAAGGCTGAATCTGAGATCGCTTCTTGCATAGCAAGCCAAGCATAAGCATGCCCTTTCGCCATAAAGCGAAATAATTTACGATCGATTAACTCTTCAAGATTAAGGTTTTTGATGGAGCCTGCAACATGTGAGCGCAATCCCATGGCAGCATAATCTGGCTGAAAAGTAATGCCAGAACGTGCATGATATAAGCTATCTTGAACTTCTTTTTTATTATTACCAAGACTGGATACAATCCCTAATCCAGTAACAACAACACGACGAGTCATGCGTCGCCTCCCATTAAATAACGATCAAAAATTATCAGTACGAGTGAACAAACCTACGCGCAAATCTTTAGCATGATAAATCTCTCGGCCATCAATTGACATTTTAGCATCAGCAATACCCATGATTAATTTACGCATAATTACTCTTTTTAAATCAATCACATAGGTGATTTTCTTAGCGGTAGGTAGGACCTGACCAGTAAACTTAATTTCGCCGCCGCCTAGCGCGCGACCTCGACCTAAACCGCCCTTCCAGCCCAAATAAAACCCGACTAATTGCCACATCGCATCTAGCCCTAAACAGCCTGGCATCACAGGATCACCCTCAAAATGGCAGCCAAAAAACCAAAGGTCTTTATTGATATCCATTTCGGCAATGATCTGCCCATTACCATATTCACCGCCCTCATCTGTAATAGATACAATGCGATCAAACATAAGCATAGGCGGTAATGGAAGTTGCGCATTGCCTGGGCCAAACATCTCACCTCGACCACAAGACAAAAGTTCTTCTTTTGTATAGCTATTTTTCTTTGGCATTGAATTTAAATAAAAACTGATTAAATGATTTTAAGGAAAAACTTTTCGTTTTATACGCAACTATTTTATCGTGTTTTTATCTGTTTACCCTTATAAATTATTAAGCTAGTATGAAAGCATAGTAAAACATTCAACTAATCATTACGACTTTTAGGGATTTAATATGAGCGACCAAAACCTGGCCGACTGGCGAAAACTTGCTATCAAACTCGAGGCTGAAATTAATAAAGTCATTGTCGGACAAGAAGGTCCTATCAGACTTATTACGACTTCAATTTTTGCACGTGGTCACGTGCTTCTTGAGGGCGATGTAGGTGTAGGCAAAACAACATTACTTAAAGCGTTTACGCGCGCTATTGGTGGTGGATACCAGCGTATTGAAGGTACGATTGATCTTATGCCAAATGATCTTATTTATCACACCTACTTAGGTGAAGATGGTAAGCCGCATGTAAGCCCTGGCCCTATTTTAATGTCAGGTAGTGATTTAGCTATTTTCTTCTTTAATGAAATTAATCGAGCCAGACCTCAAGTGCATTCGCTACTTTTAAGAATCATGGCGGAAAAAACACTTTCAGCATTTAACAAAGAACATTACTTTCCTCATATGGTGGTCTTTGCTGATCGAAACCAAGTTGAGCGCGAAGAAACATTTGAAATTCCTTCAGCAGCGCGTGATCGCTTTATGATGGAAATACCTATTCTGATTCCAAAAGCAGATCAGATGATGAAAGATTTAGTCTTCGAAACAAAATTCCATAATGCAGATAAGCTCATCGAAGATGTAAAACCTAACCTCATTAAATTTAATAAACTCAATGAGCTTTCAGAGACTATTCAAGAAAATATTAAAGCGACTGAAGCCTTGAAAAATTATGCATTACGTTTATGGAAAGCCACCAAAAATCCTGGTGATTATGGCATTAAATTATCTGACATTGACATGAATCGATTGATCGTATCGGGTGCTAGCCCTCGCGGTATGAGTATGATGATGAAAGCTGCGCGTGTAAACGCTTGGCTCAATGATCGAACTTCAGTCACGCCTGCAGATATTCATGCCGTCTTCCATGAAACCCTTGCACATCGACTCGTATTTAATCCTGTTTATGAAATGAGAAGAACTGTGATTGCGCGCGATTTAACTGATGGCATTCTTAACGTGATCAACGCACCATAATTGATGGTTCAAGCCACTAAATTATTTGATTACCACATCGGCTGGAAATCTAAAGGTAAGCACCCTGGTCGCCATAAAAGCAATCAGAGGGGTATGGGCATTGAATTTGCTGGCCACACCACACTCCTTTCCTACCCTGATCCAAGACGAATTGATATCCGCCAATCCATTCGGGATCCCTTAGGTCAAATTCACGTCAAAATTTTTAATCAACGCAGTGCAACTCCAGTCATGATTGTGTGTGATTTATCTGCCAGTATGAATTTTGGTGGTAAAAATAAAAAAATTAATCTTGCCGCTGAAGTGGCGCAATCGATTGCATATTCAGTCGTGGATCGACATGATGCTTTAGGTCTAGTTGGATTTGATGATGAAATTAGAGAGGACTGGTTAGCGCCAGTTTCATTTAGATCTCAGCATGCATTTACACTAATAAATGAACTCAAAAACTCTACATCGACTCACAAATCAAACCGTGCGATTAAAGATTTGTATCAATATATGCCGCGTGAAAGATCTCTCATTTTCTTTATTTCAGATTTTCATATGCCAGAAATTGATTTAGAAAATTGTTTATCTAACCTAATGAGGCATCACGTAGTCCCGATTGTCCTATGGGATAAAAAAGAATATAAAAATTTACCTAATTTTGGCATTGTGACCATTACTGATCCTGAAAGTGGCAAAAGAAATACACTCTTTTTAAGAAAAGAACTTAAAGAAAAAATTGTAGATTCTTTTGAGAAGAGACGTCAGGTGATTACAAAAGCTTTTATGAATTTTGATATACCACCTTTTTTTGTAGATGAACATTTTGATGTCAACAAAATGACCGAATACTTTAATCAATTTGTAGGCGCTTAATAAAAATGAAATTTTTCTTTTTTCTATGGATGCTTTTAGTTTCAGTCGCAAGTTTTGCGCTTGATGTTCAAGAATGGCCTGATATTCAAGAAGGTATTATCTCTATTAAAATCGTCGAGCCATCTCAACAAGTAGGCTATACCGTAGGTGATAAATCAAAAAGACATATTGAGGTCACTATAAAAAAACCTTATGTGCTTATTAAAGAGTCTTTACCAATTCCCGGATACGAAAGAAAATATAAGGGTCAAGATTTAGGTATTATCTTAGATGCGATGGATCAACAATTGGAAGAAAATAATACCTCATCGAAGTTAACGCTTGATCTCACCTATCAGATTTTTACAAATAATGTAGTCGCAAAACCTGGATTCTTGCCTGCTGAATATATTCGCGTTTTGAATCCTAAGGATCCCGAAAAGAAAGTATTTAAATATAGAATTCCTGCGCGACAAATTGCTATCTCTCCTCTTTCTATCTTTGGCAATATAAAGATTGAAGAGGATATGAGTCCTTTAAGAGGGGTTTTTCTGATTGATGAAGTGGGCCCCATAAAAACACTTAAGATTTCGGGTGGCGTTGCCTTACTGTGCTTACTAGGCCTTCTTTATATTTATAGTCAGTACGCATGGTTGCCTAATGCAAGAGGTGTGTTTGCACGAACACATCGCTCTATGAAGAAATTGAAAGCTACGCCTGCGTCTTTACAAAAAGCAATGACTGAAATGCATCGCGCTTTTGATCTCGTCACTGGCAAAACACTTTTTAAAGATAACCTTCCAAATCTTTATTCAAAGAATCCTTCGTTCGAAAATATCCACAGTGAGCTCCAAGAATTTTTTAAGCTCTCAAACCTAGTGTTTTTTAATTCCACTCAGAAGAAAATTGAACACGAAGAAATATTAATATGGCTTAAAAATTTCTCGAAGCATTGTCGTGATTGTGAAAGAAAACTGATCGTTGATAAAAAATCACTGGTAGTCGGAGTTGTTAAATGACTTTTTCATTCCCATGGGTTTTATGGTTATTACCATTAGCATTCATTCCTCTTTTATTTAAAGAAGCTTCACTTCAATATTACTCATGGAACGAAATGCTCCCAAAAGATAATCTTTCAAGGATCGTCGCCATGATCTTAAAGTTTATTGCAACACTCATTTTGATATTTATTATTATTGGATTAAGCGCTCCCCACACACGTCAGCGAGAAATAGAAAAAATAGGTATTGGGGCTCAAATTGGTCTGGTACTAGACCGAAGTGCCAGTATGGATGACCCTTTTGCAGGGAACGATCAATCTAAGGTAGGTGAAATGAAGTCTGCTGCTGCTGCAAGACTGATTACTGACTTTGTTCAATCCAGAGCAAATGACATGATTGGAATGGTTTCTTTTAGTAATTCTGCAATGTATGTCCTTCCCCTCACAGATAATAAAAATGCCATTGTTTCAGCTGTTAGAGCTACGGCTGGTAACGCGTTATTTCAAACCAATATTGGTAGCGGATTAACCACAGGCGCTGAATTATTTAATAAAGTTCCTGACTCAGGCTCAAGAGCCATGATTTTACTTTCTGATGGCGCAGGTCGAATTGACGCTGCTACCCAAGAAAAAATTAAAGATTGGTTTGGACGATTTAAAATTAGCCTCTATTGGATTG
>CAIWQV010000105.1 GCA_903914945.1 uncultured Methylophilaceae bacterium | reverse complement strand
GCTAAAAAATACCTTTAGCAGGGTAAAAATACAGCCCTGCTACATGCTAAAATTTGGGTAGTTTTCCACTTAAATTATCGATCTAAATTCTATGAATCAATTTGCCAAAGAAACCATCCCAATTAGCCTTGAAGATGAGATGAAACGCTCTTATCTCGACTACGCCATGAGCGTGATTGTCGGGCGAGCTCTTCCAGACGTCAGAGACGGATTAAAGCCTGTCCATCGTCGAGTTCTCTTCGCGATGCATGAACTTAATAATGATTTTAATAAGCCGTATAAAAAATCTGCGCGTATTGTCGGTGACGTGATTGGTAAATACCATCCTCATGGCGATACAGCTGTGTACGATACGATCGTTCGTATGGCTCAAGATTTTAGCTTGCGTTACATGCTGGTGGATGGCCAAGGTAACTTTGGTTCGGTGGATGGTGATAATGCTGCTGCGATGCGATATACCGAAATTCGTATGTCAAAAATCGCACATGAGCTTTTAGAAGATATCGATAAAGAGACAGTCGATTTTGGTCCAAATTATGATGGTTCAGAACAAGAGCCTCTTATTATGCCAGCGCGCATTCCAAATCTTCTTATTAATGGAAGTTCTGGTATTGCCGTGGGTATGGCAACTAACATTCCGCCTCACAATTTAAATGAAGTGATTGCAGCATGTTTATTACTTCTAGAAAAACCAGATTCATCAATCGATGCATTGATTAAATTAGTTCCTGCACCTGATTTTCCAACTGCCGGTATTATCCATGGCACCTCAGGCGTTAAGGAAGGTTATAGAACAGGTCGAGGTCGTGTTGTCATGCGCGGCAGAACCCACGTTGAAAAACTCGACAAAGGTAACCGAGAAGCTTTAATCGTCGATGAACTTCCATACCAGGTGAATAAAAAAACATTCATCGAAAAAATTGCAGAACTTGTGAATGATAAAAAGATTGAAGGCATCTCAGATTTGCGAGACGAATCAGACAAGTCAGGTATGCGTGTTGTGATTGAATTAAAGCGCGGTGAAAATCCAGACGTTATTTTAAATAATCTTTATAAGCAAACACAGCTTCAAGATAGTTTCGGTATGAATATGGTAGCGCTCATTGATGGGCAACCGAAACTTCTTAACTTAAAACAAATTCTAGATGCTTTCCTACGTCATCGTCGTGAAGTGACCACTAGAAAAACTGTATTTGAATTAAGAAAAGCACGTGAACGTGGCCACATGTTAGAAGGTTTAGCAGTTGCGTTAGCCAACGTTGATGAGATGATTAAAATCATTAAAGCTGCACCAACACCACCTGATGCTAAAAGAGAATTGTTAGCACGCACTTGGAAATCTGCTGTTGTCGAAGGTATGTTGAATGGCGCTGCTATGGAATTTTCTAGACCTGAAGGGCTGGCGAAAGAATTTGGATTGACCGCATCAGGCTATAAGTTGTCAGATGTTCAAGCACAAGAAATTCTGCAATTAAGATTGCAACGCTTAACTGGCTTAGAACAAGAAAAAATCGTTAATGAATATAAAGAGATTATGAATGTCATTACGGATCTCTTAGATATTTTAGCAACACCTGCAAGAGTCACGACAATTATTAGTGATGAACTTAAAGCGATCAATGATCAGTATGGTGACAAACGTCGAAGTGAAATTGTTGAGAATGCATTAGATTTATCTACTGAAGATTTAATTACACCTGAGGATGTCGTTGTGACGCTCTCGCATACAGGGTATATCAAATCACAAGTATTAGACGAATATCGTGCGCAAAAACGGGGTGGTAGAGGTAAGCAAGCAGCAACGACTAAGGACGATGACTTTATCGATAAAATGTTTGTCGCAAATACACATGACAATATTTTATGCTTCTCAAGTCGTGGGCAGGTGTATTGGTTGAAAGCTTATGAAGTGCCACAGGGTAGTCGCACAAGTCGTGGCAAACCTATTGTGAATTTATTCCCACTTCAAGAGGGTGAAAAAATTAATGCCATTCTGCCGATCAAAGAATTCGATGACAAACACTATATCTTTATGGCAACTGCGCTGGGCACTGTCAAGAAAACACCACTTACAGATTTTTCAAATCCACGTAAGTCAGGCATCATCGCCATTAACCTCGATGATAACGATTTCTTAATTGGCGCTGAAATTACGGATGGTACTAACGATATCGTATTAGTTTCAAATGGCGGTAAAGCCGTTTGGTTTGATGAAGAAGATGTCAGAAGTATGGGTCGAAATACACGAGGCGTTCGTGGTATGAAATTACAAGAAGACCAACAAGTGTTATCACTTCTTATCGCAAGTGATGATCAGCAATCCATGTTAGTGGCGACTGAAAATGGCTATGGAAAACGTACGGTACTTTCTGACTTTAGGCATTCGGGTCGGGCTACACAGGGCGTTAAAGCAATCCAAGTCAGTGAGCGTAATGGACTTGTGGTAGCAGCTAAGCTTGTGAATGATGAAGATGAAATTATGTTGATCACCACAGGTGGTGTTCTCATCCGTACACGTGTGAGTGAAATTCGTGAATTAGGACGTGCGACACAAGGTGTCACATTAATTAATTTAGGTGAAAATGAAAAATTATCAGGCCTCGAAAAAATCGTAGAGGCGGATGATGATTTAGAGGAATAGTTTTT
>CAIWQV010000104.1 GCA_903914945.1 uncultured Methylophilaceae bacterium | reverse complement strand
GGAATGATTAACATCCCCTAACGCTTCTTTAAATTCTTTAGCCTCGATGTGATGAATTTCATTCATGATGTAAGGATACTTATCCATAAATGTTTGCTCCATTTTTTTACCATTCACAAAAAGCGTTTTACTTTTATATTCAATCACATCACCTGGAAGTCCTACGACACGTTTAATGTAATCAATAGACGGTTTCGGTGGGTAATGAAACACGAAGACGTCGCCTCGATGAGGTTCACCCACTTCAATCATGGTGTGATTTAAAATAGGTACACGAATACCATAGCTAAACTTGTTCACTAAAATAAAGTCGCCTGCTAAAAGTGTTGGCATCATCGAACCTGAAGGTATCTTAAACGGCTCGGCAATAAAAGATCGAATAAAAAATACTAAAAAAATAACAGGGAAAAAACTTTTGGAATATTCGACGAGAAGAGGTTCTTTTGCATTTGCAGATCTTTTTTTACTTAAAACAAAAATATCCAAAAGCCAAATGAAACCTGTGATTGATAAAACAATAACCATAATTAAAGCAAATATCATTTTTCTTCCACCCTTAAAATAGCTAAGAACGCTTCTTGAGGAATTTCAACATTCCCTACTTGCTTCATACGCTTCTTACCTTCTTTTTGTTTTTCTAATAATTTTTTCTTACGGCTAATATCGCCACCATAACATTTAGCTAATACATTTTTACGCATAGCCTTTACGGTTTCACGCGCAATGATGTTAGCTCCAATCGAGGATTGAATCGCCACATCAAACATTTGTCGCGGGATAAGTTCGCGCATTTTTGCCGCCACCTCGCGTCCACGGTAAACACTATTGGAACGATGCACAATTAAGGACAACGCATCGACACGTTCGCCATTCACCATGATATCAAGCTTCACTAAATCGGCTGCTCTAAATTCTAAAAAATCATAATCCATGGATGCATAACCTTTAGAAATCGATTTCAATCGATCAAAGAAATCAAGCACGACTTCATTCAATGGCATCTCATACGTCAACATCACTTGCCTACCTAAATACTGCATATTCTTCTGAATACCGCGCTTGCCATTACATAAGGTCATCACAGGCCCCACATAGTCTTGTGGCATTAATAAATTAATTAAAATAATCGGTTCACGAATTTCTTCAATACGAGAGGTATCAGGAAGTTTCGATGGATTTTCAATTTGAGTCACTTCGCCATCTCTTTTTAAAAGCTCATATACCACAGTAGGCGCTGTTGTAATTAAATCCATATCGTACTCGCGCTCTAAGCGCTCTTGGACGATATCCATATGAAGTAACCCTAAGAAACCGCAGCGGAAACCGAAACCTAATGCAGTCGAATTTTCTGGCTCAAAACGAAGCGATGAATCATTTAAGCTTAATTTTTCTAAGGCCGTTCTTAAAGCTTCGAATTGATTGGATTCTACCGGGTAAAGGCCTGCAAACACTTGAGGTTTCACTTCTTTGAATCCGCCTAAGGCTTCGGATGCAGGTCGATCTGCCAAGGTCACCGTATCTCCCACTTTTGCACTCGCAAGCTCTTTAATGCCTGCGATAATAAAACCCACTTCACCTGCGGAAAGCGATGTCTTGCTTCTCGATTTAGGTGTAAAAACACCCACTTGCTCACATAGATATTGATCAGCTGTCGCCATCAATTTAATTTTATCTTTAGGTTTTAAAGTGCCATCAACGACACGCACCAACATCACGACGCCAACATAATTATCAAACCAGGCATCAATGATTAAAGCTTTTAAGGGTTTCGTCACATCACCTCTTGGTGGTGGGACTTTTGACACAATGGTTTCTAAAACATCTTGCACGCCTTCACCTGTTTTAGCAGAACAGCGAATGGCATCAGTTGCATCAATACCAATCACGTCCCCAATCTCTTCGATCACGCGAAGCGGATCAGCGGAAGGTAAATCAATTTTATTTAACACAGGAGTGACTTCAACACCTTGTTCAATCGCGGTATAGCAATTAGCAACTGTTTGGGCTTCTACCCCTTGGCTTGCATCCACGACAAGAAGGGCGCCTTCACAGGCAGCTAAAGAACGGCTCACCTCGTATGTGAAGTCGACATGTCCTGGGGTATCAATCAGATTTAAGTTATAAATTTTGCCGTCTAAGGCTTTATATTGAAGTGCCGCTGTTTGTGCTTTGATCGTAATACCGCGCTCACGCTCAAGATCCATCGAGTCTAAGACTTGCGCTTCCATCTCGCGATCGGATAAACCACCACAGTATTGAATAAGGCGATCAGCTAAGGTCGACTTGCCGTGGTCAATGTGCGCGATAATTGAAAAGTTTCTTATGTTTTCCATGCAATAAAAAAGTGATGCCTTCGGTTACCTAATAACAAAGGCGCTTAAAAGTCTTTAAGCGCCTTTGATTTAAAGCATGTATTTTACAACAAAGCTTTTAAACTAGCTGATTTTATCGATCACTCGTGATCTTGACTGGCACGTAAAGTGTCTCGTCATTTCTTAATACAAGTACCGCTACCGTTTTACCATTAGGAATCGATGCGACTTCTTTCGCAAATGCTTCCGCACTTTCCACCTCGCTATTATTGAGCGCTAAGATAATGTCACCTCGACGAATGCCAGCAGCAGCAGCTGAACCTTGTGCATCGACAACTAACAGTCCTTTTTTGCCATTCATTTTTTTACGTTGTTGCGGAGGGGCCTCTTTTAAGACAAGTCCCATACGATTCACTTCAGACTTTTCAGGCTGTTTATTACTTGCAATCACCTCAGCTTGATCTGTGGGCATCTCGCCTACAGTTAAGTTCAGCGTTTTAATGCCGCCTTTTCTAAAGACTTCAGCCACTATTATTTTGCCTGGTTTGGTATTACCCACGGCTTTAGGCAAATCTGATGAGGACTCAATTAATTTGCCATCAAATTTAGTAATGACATCACCTGGAAGAAGGCCGCCTTTTTCTGCAGGAGCGCCCTTTTCAATGCCCGCCACTAATGCACCATTGGTATTCTTCATGCCAAATGATTCAGAAAGTTCTTTCGTGACTTCTTGAATAGCAATCCCTAACCAACCACGAATGACTTTGCCATTCGTTTTAAGTTGATTCATTACATCGATTGCAACATTAATAGGGATCGCAAAAGAAAGGCCCATGTAGCCGCCGGTGCGACTATAGATTTGTGAATTAATACCAATCACTTCACCTTTTAAATTAAATAAAGGTCCGCCGGAATTACCTGGATTGATCGCGACATCGGTTTGAATAAAAGGCACAAAATTTTCTTGAGGTAGTGCTCTTCCTTTAGCGCTCACGATACCTACGGTCATCGTATTTTCCAAACCAAAAGGTGCACCAATGGCGGCTACCCATTCACCCACTTTAATGGTGTCTGGATTACCAATACTTACTTTCGGTAAATTGCTTGCATTAATTTTTAAAACAGCGACATCAGTTCTTAAATCAATACCAATCACTTTGGCTTTAAACTCTCGCTTGTCATTTAATTTCACCATGACTTCATCGGCGTCTTTAACCACATGTGCATTCGTTAAAATATAACCATCACTTGCAACAATAAATCCAGAACCTGTCGCATATACTTGCTTATCAGGCATCGGTTGTTGTCCGCGACCATTTTGAGGCGGCATACCAGGTGGTACTGGAATACCGAAACGCTTAAAGAATTCCTGCATTTGCTCATCTTCAGGCGATCCCTGCATTGCATTCGGGCGATTTTTTTGTATCGAGCTGATATTAACAACGATAGGACTTTGTTTTTCAGCGAGCTCAGTAAAGTCCGGAAGATCTTTAGCAACTAACCCCGTCATCATTAAAAACTGAAATAGGCAAACATAAAAAAGACGTCTTAACATTTTTCTTTATTCCTTAAAATTTAAGTTATTTAAAACGAATCAATTGTGCTTCATTATAAAACATGCGCATCTTTTCATTGATGACACGCTTAATCATCACGATACCTAAAGACAAACCAGTCACGGCGCCTATGAGAGAATAAAGTTCGGTCATTTCTTTTGTAACGCTAGTGCCAATGACCATACCTAAAAACATAAATAAGAGTGGTATACCGTAGAGCATTAAAGAACTTTTTAACATCAGGGTTTCATCAATGCCTAAAATCACCACGTCGCCTAACTTTGCATTTAAATCATTTTTAGTCTCAATATGACCTGACTGATGTGAAAAAATTTTTCCCCAAATCGAGTTGCCACAACCTCTTACCTGCCCACATAAGCCGCATGGCTTACTTCGCACGACTTCGAGCGTGACGAATTCTTTGGAAGCTTTAATGACAATCGCCTGCTCTTCAATCATTTAATGCGCGCTCACACTTTGAATGGAGTTTGAAATTTTTTGAATCGTTACGGGTGGCACTTCGCCGACGACTGTAATTTGATTGCCGTTCATGACTCTCGCAAAAATATGTGCTGAGCCGACTTGCATTTCACCTACCCTTGATTTTTGCCCCTTAGGAATGGGATTCACAAATAAAGATACAGAGGACAAGCCGTCTGAAAATATCCATTGATGTACGAGCTGAGGTTGACGCCCCATCATACGGGTCACATGACTCACTTCTCTATAACCTGCTGGTAAATTTGAAATAACACAATATTTTTCGTTCGATGTAATATTTTCGGGCGCCTCATCCATCAGGTATTTTTTTTGCGTATCGATACTCGGCTTAAACCAATTTAAATCTTGGGAGGCAAATAAAGCGACTTGATTAAAGCTTGCCTGCTCAATAATCTTTTGATGGTGATCTAGAATCATCATTTTTAAAAGCAAACCAAATTCTTGATCAAGCCATAATTTATAAGGGTAGCGATATTCATCACGCGGCTCGAGATACACAATCTGAGCTTCACGTCCACCGATACGTTCATGGTCGCCAAATCTTAAGTTGTAAGAAGATTTCACGATATTAATATTAGAAGGAAGAATGGCTGGAAAAAGATTCTGTCCTTGTCTTTTTTGAATAAAGACATTTTCTTTGTTTGGATTAAAGACCACCACATTATCACCTCTCGATAGCAGTTCTCGGGGCGGTCCGTCTAAAGTTACAATGCGCGCAAATTCTTCATTGCCATTATTGAGATGCGTAATCTCAATCGAACGCACCTCTTGGTGATTTTGATAAATGAAGATCCCTTTATAGCTTAATTGTCGAGCCGCTTGTGATGCTTTTTCAATTTGCATCCAGGGATCATCAAGCGCATAAGCACTCGTGTTGAAAAAAATAAAGAGAAGGCTGAAAAGTAAACGTTGCATCAAAAAATTATCTGTTACCCGTCTCAGAATAATAAGCCACATTTGTAGGGGCTGACATTTGGTGGGCTTGGATATAGTCTGCAGGAATGTCTTCTGCAATTTCAACCGTTTCAGAAGGTTTTAAATAACTATGATTCATGCTGAGCGCTGCAATTAAAAGTACTGCCGCAAAAGACGCAGCTACTGGCCAAGTCATCCAAGATGGATATGGCAGTGCCATTGCTGACGCCACTTTCGATGTCTTATTAAATTGCATTTGAATCGGCTCTTTATCAATCGCATCTAAAATAGATTTTGATGAGAAGGTTGCATCACTCAATTCATTTTTCATCGAATCTCGAATCAGTTGGTAAGTTTCAAAACGCTCACGTAAGCGTTTGTCTTTAATAATCTCAGATACCGTTTGACTGGTACCTTTGAGATCTAACTCATCGTCGAGTAGTGTTGAAATTTTTTCTTTCATGATACGTTTCCTTAATATTAAATTTACCAACGTTTATTATTATGTTGCGATAAAAGCGGTTTTAGTTTTTCCGCAATGGTTTCGCGCGCTCTAAAAATACGAGAACGCACAGTCCCAATGGGGCACTCCATCATTTCTGCAATCTCTTCATAACTTAAACCTTCGATTTCACGCAAAGTGATTGCGACCTTTAATTCTTCAGGTAAAGACTCAATCGCAGTATTCACAGCGACACCAATTTCTTTCGTGAGCAATGTCGTCTCAGGATTCTCTTCCTCACTGACTTGGTGGGTATCCTCAAAGTCGCCATCCTCATTCTCAAACTCAGTCATATTGCGGGGGCGCTTACCCATCGCGACTAAATGATTTTTTGCAGTATTAATGCCAATCCGATAAAGCCATGTATAAAAAGCGCTGTCACCCCTAAAATTGGGCAGAGCTCGGTATGCTTTGATGAATGTTTCTTGGACAATGTCTTCAATCTCGGTTTGATCACGCACCATGCGCGTTAGAATACGGCCGAGTTTGCGATGGTATTTTTCAACTAAAAGACCAAAAGCTTTTTTGTCACCTTTTTGCGCGCTCTCGACTAAAACTTGATCAAGGGCTCGATTTGGATTTTCTATTTTTTCGCTCATAGCTTCTGATAGCAGAGGTTTGACATGTTCTGCAGTATACATGGCAGGCCTGTCTTCAACGAGTGATAATTTCTTTTGTTCTATGTTATTGTTAAGTCTTGGCATCGTTTTTTATTTTAAATTCATTCTTCAAAAAAACATAAACATACTTTATATATATCGAATAGACGCACCCCATCCTAATTAGTTCATGAAAAATACTCAAAATGCTTCAATGTGATGTGCTTATTATAGGTAGCGGTTTAGCCGGCTTTACATCGGCTTTAAAGTTAGCCGACCATAAAAAAGTTCTCATTGTCAGTAAGCGGGAAATAGGAGACAGCTCAAGTCAGTGGGCGCAAGGTGGTATTGCAGCTGTGATGTCTGATGAAGACTCGATAGAGAGTCATGTCAAGGATACAGAATTTGTCGGGGGTGGTTTATGTAATCACAAGGTAGCGACATTCGTAGCATCCCGAAGTCATGATGCGATAGCGTGGCTGAATGACTTACATGTCCCTTTTAGTCGCGATGAAATATCGCATGAGTTACATCTCACTAAGGAAGGGGGCCACAGCCATAGGCGTGTCGTCCACGTCAAAGATGCAACTGGTCGAGCGATACAGAAAACTTTAAGTGAAAAGGTCAAAGCCCACCCTAACATCACGATCCTAGAAAACCATATCGCGGTCGATCTGATTACCGAAAAAAAATCTTTAAAAGTTGAGAAAATTAAATCCAATCGATGTCTAGGTGCATACGTCCTTAATAACAAAACAGGTAAAGTCATTACCGTTGCTTCTCAAGAAACCATTCTGGCCGCAGGTGGGGTGAGTAAGGTCTATCTCTATACGACCAACCCAGATGTCAGCACAGGGGATGGTGTTGCGATGGCGTGGCGCGCAGGCTGTCGTGTGGCTAACATGGAATTTATTCAGTTTCATCCCACATGTCTTTATCACCCGAAAGCTAAATCTTTTTTAATCTCTGAAATTGTCAGAGGCGAAGGTGGCCTTTTAAAACTGCCTGATGGATCACGCTTTATGGATCAGTACGATCAAAGAGGCGAATTAGCCTCGCGTGATATTGTGGCACGCGCGATTGACTTTGAAATGAAAAAGCGTGGTATCGATTGTGTGTATTTAGATATTTCGCATAAGTCACCTGAATTTATTCAGTCTCAGTTTCCAACCATCTACGCGCGTTGTTTAGAATTAGGGATTGATATGACGAAAGAGCCGATTCCAGTCGTCCCAGCCGCACACTATAGCTGCGGTGGCGTCATGACGAATTTATCAGGCCAAACGGATTTAGCGCATCTATATGCGATTGGTGAAACTGCTTATACAGGACTGCATGGAGCAAATCGCTTAGCCAGTAATTCACTCCTTGAGTGCTTAGTGTTTGGTGATGCGGCCGCTCATCATATTCTGCAATCGAAGGTCGATACATCCTCATTCACATTACCGCGCTGGGATGAAAGTCGCGTCACAGATGCAGATGAAGAAATTTTGATCACGCATACATGGAACGAGCTAAGACGCTTCATGTGGAATTATGTGGGTATTGTAAGAACCAATAAACGTTTATCGCGAGCGCTGCATCGGATTCATATGCTTCGTGATGAGGTACACGAGTTTTATACCAATTTTAAAGTGAGTCATAACTTAATTGAGCTGCGTAATCTCTTGCAAGTGGCTGAACTTATTGTAGAGTCAGCGATTGCACGACATGAAAGTCGCGGCTTACATTTCAGTCGTGATTATCCAAAACAATTAAAGACAGCGAAACAAACGATTCTCACACCCTCTAATTTTTATAGTCTCCTGGATCACGACCATGGACAATAAAAATAATTTTAAAAAGTCACACCGCTTCAGTTTTATTCTCTATAAAATGTTAAAAAACATAATTGAACGATAAGGATATCTGTATGCAAGTCGCTATGAATACTGTGGTCACCATGACCTACGAACTCAAAGATGCTGATGGCGTCGTTTTAGAAACAAGTGATCAACCTGTTGCTTACCTCCACGGTGGCTATGACAATATTTTTCCTAAAGTCGAAGAAGCGATGCATGGAAAAAATATTGGTGACACGATTGAAATTGCATTGGAGCCTGCAGATGCTTTCGGTGAATATGATGCCGAATTAGTTCAAATAGAACCCGCCTCAGCATTTCCAAAAGAAAATTTAAAAGAAGGTGCGCAATTTGAAGGTGAAGATGAAACGGGTGAAGTGATCTTATATACAGTAACGAATGTAGCCGACGGTAAAGTGGTTGTGGATGGCAATCATCCATGGGCAGGTCAACGTATTATTTTTAAAGCGACAATTAAAAATGTGCGCTCTGCAAATCAAGAAGAAGTAACACACCAACACGTGCACGGTTCAGGTGGTCACCACCACTAGCTATTAGTTTTTAATATCGTCAGTTAAATGGGGCGCTAATGTTTCAACCATCGCGTCATAAATCTTAGGTGAAGCGGCTAATACATTCCCCGATTCGAGCCAGCCATCTTTACCATTTAAATTTGAAATGATGCCGCCCGCTTCTTGCACGAGAAGTGCACCTGCAGCAATATCCCAAGGGGACAAACCAATTTCCCAAAAAGCATCTAAAGAGCCATTAGCAACATAAGCTAAATCAAGCGCTGCGGAACCTGGTCTTCGAATACCTGATGTTTTTTGTAACATCGATTTAAACATACTTAAATAAGTATCAAGATGCTTGAAATCACGAAACGGAAATCCTGTACCAATGAGAGATTGTTGTAACTTGTCACATTTTGAAACGCGAATACGTTTATCGTTTAAAAATGCACCACGGCCTTTTGTCGCAGTGTAAAGATCATTGCGATTAGGCTCATAGATGACTGCTTGTGTAATCTCACCTTTATGCTGGAGTGCGATCGACACACAATACTGCGGAAAGTTATGTAAGAAATTTGTCGTGCCATCCAAAGGATCAATGATCCAAATAAAATCACTTTGATGTTCACTTGAGCCCGACTCTTCACCTAAAAATCCATGATTGGGGTAAGCGTCCTTTAAGGTATCAATAATCGCGCGCTCTGCAGCCACATCGACTTCACTCACAAAGTCGTTATAGTTTTTACTCTTGATAGTTAAAGTCCCAATATCCTGAGACGCTCGATTAATAATCGCGCCTGCGCGTCTTGCCGCTTTCACTGCAATGTTTAACATCGGATGCATAAAATAAATTTCTCTCTTTTTATAAGAACGTGTCTATTTAAAGCTTTGTTTTTTTATAGACTTGATAAAATGCTATTTTACATGAAGGAACTCCATGGTCGCCACCTCTCATCCTTTGAATCGAATTCGCATCGTGCTTTGTCAAACAAGTCATCCTGGAAATATTGGTGCCACAGCGCGCGCCATGAAGACGATGGGTATTCATACACTTTACTTAGTGGCCCCAAAAAAATTTCCGCATGCGGAAGCCACAGCTATGTCATCAGGTGCGGATGACGTCTTACAAGGTGCGCATGTGGTGAATCATTTAGAAGAGGCCTTGCAAGGCGTCCAATTAGCAGTAGGTTTATCTGCGAGACGACGAGAGCTCACACAGCCATATCTTGACGTGAGAGAAGCGGCTCATGAGATGATCCATGTGGCCGAACATGCTGATGTGGCTTTTGTATTTGGGACCGAAATGAGCGGGCTTACTAATCTTGAAATCCATCAATGCCAACTCTTAAGTTTTATTGATGCTAACCCAGATTACTCATCACTTAATTTAGCGCAAGCCGTGCAGGTGATGTGTCATGAGTTAAGACAAGCGAGCATATCTAGATCCCCTCCTAAAGTTTATACAAAAGATTTAACGCTTCTCGCAGATCACGATAGCTTGATGGGATTCTTATCGCATTTAAAAGAAGTGCTGGAAACAATAGAGTTCTTAGATAAGGTTCAAGGGGAGCGCTTGATGCAACGCCTTCATATCCTTTTTGCGAGATCGCATTTGGAAATCGATGAGGTCAATATTTTGCGCGGTATCTTAACGCAACTACAAAAAAAATTAAAAGCGTAAGACCTTAAATAATAACCTAGTAATTTAGTCAGGTTAATAATTTCATGCGATAATTAACATTATGTTTAAAAAAATCAGAGAAGATATTGCGATTGTATTTGAGCGTGACCCGGCTGCAAGGTCGACGCTTGAAGTCTTAACCACTTATCCTGGTGTGCATGCATTACTCATTCATCGCTTAGCCCATGCTTTTTGGTCCATCAAACTTTATTGGCTGGGCCGCATGGTCTCTCATATCGGACGCTGGTTCACAGGCATTGAGATTCACCCTGGGGCTACCATCGGTCGACGCGTCTTCATTGATCACGGCATGGGTGTTGTGATTGGAGAAACGGCGATTATTGAGGACGATTGCACGCTCTATCATGGTGTAACATTAGGCGGTACCTCTTGGAATAAAGGTAAGCGTCATCCCACATTAAAACAAGGTGTCGTCATCGGGGCAGGCGCTAAGATCTTAGGTCCTATTACCATTGGACGGGGTGCTAAAATTGGATCGAACGCTGTGGTCGTAAAAGACGTACCCGCAAAAGCTACGGCTGTCGGTATTCCTGCGCGTATTGTGGAAGAAGAAGGTCGCACGAAACAAAGAAGTACAGTACAACTTCCCCTCTTTAATGCCTATGCTGTGGGTAAAGATGAGCCTGATCCTATGCACAAAAATCTCGATCAATTGATGCAAGCTATCAAAAAACAGAACCAAACAATTGAACGATTAGAGGCACAAATTAAATCCTTAAAGCCCCGAGCCACTGAAGATCTAAAACTCGCAAAAGCCTTCTCGCACAAGAAAAAGGCATCCAAATAATACTTGATTAAAATAATGGGTTATTCTATACTTTAAGCTTCATAAACTTAAAAGTTATCTTAAAAAAGTTTTAAAGATAAAGGGTCTCATTATGCGTTTAACTACCAAAGGTCGTTTTGCTGTCACCGCTATTTTAGATCTCGCACTTAACGAGACTGAAAAGCCCGTCACTTTAGCTGACATCAGCGAGCGTCAATCGATTTCTTTATCCTACCTCGAACAACTCTTTAGTCGTATGCGTCGCGAAGGCATTGTAAAAAGTGTTCGCGGCCCTGGCGGTGGCTATCATTTAGCTAAAAAACATCAAGAGATTACCGTCAAAGATATCATTACTGCAGTCGATGAAGAGATTGATGCGACACAATGCTCTGGCAAAGAAAATTGTCACGAAGGTGGTCGCTGTATTACCCATGATCTTTGGGTATCTATCAATCATAAAATTTTAGATTACCTTGAAAGCTTAACCTTAGCGCACTTAGTGGAAGCGCAATCTAAAGATAGCAAGAGTCGCGAGAGTGCAATTTTTTTCTTGAACGATAAACTCAGTCAAGGCAATTTAGCAAAAGCCATTTAATCACCATGACAGAAAAAGTTTATTTCGATCATAACGCGACGACAGCGATAGACAAAAAAGTCTTAGGCGTCATGATGCCATATCTCGAGATGCAACAAGGCAATCCTACGAGTCAGCATAGTTTTGGTCGACATGCGAGAACTGCGATTGAAGAAGCCCGCGAACAAGTAGCGCTTGCAATTCATGCGCATCCCACGGAAGTGATTTTTACTTCCGGTGGAACTGAAGCGAATAATATGATTGTTCATGGTGCTGCCATTAAGAACGCTCAAAGCACATTAGTCAGAAGTAACATTGAACACCCTTGTGTCAGTCGGCCGATGGAAGCGCTCACGCATCAAGGATGGCATCAAGACCTATTAAAAGTAAATCATGAGGGTGTGATTTCAAAAGAGGCTTATAAAAATATTAATGCAAACAACATTGGGCTTGTATCGGTGATGTTGGCGAATAATGAAACGGGTGCAATTCAAGATATGTCAAACCTTTCAAATTTCGCAAAAGAAAAAAAAGCACTGTCACATACCGATGCAGTGCAAGCGTTCGGAAAAATAGATGTACGTTTTGATGACATGCATATTGATGCCATGACACTTTCAAGCCATAAAATTTATGGTCCTCAAGGTGTAGGGGCTTTAATCTTAAATAAGCGTAGTGATATTGAGCCTCTTATTTACGGTGGCGGACAAGAAAAGAATTTAAGAAGTGGCACTGAAAATATTGCAGCGATTGTAGGTTTTGGTAAGGCGTGTGAGCTTATTTCAGAATCGATGAAGATAACTTCAACGCACACGCGTGAACTTCAAAAGACACTTGAGATGTCTTTAAAAGAATTAGGCGCTGTCATTTTTGCTGAAAACGTCGCGCGGTTGAGCAATACCACTTTCTTTGCATTTAAAGATATTGAGGGTTCTACCCTACTCACCGCTTTAGATAAAAAAGGTTTTGCCATTGCAAGTGGGTCTGCATGTTCAAGTGTGAATAAAGAACCCAGCCACGTATTACTTGCGATGGGTATCGATGAAGATTTAGCGCGAGGTGCATTACGTATTAGTTTTGGAAACCAAAACACCATCCATGAAGTTAATAACTTTATGGAAACATTAAAACAAGAATTACAAACATTAAAACAACTGACAGCGATCGCGGCATAACATATGACAAAAGACATAGCACGTAAACCGATTTATTTAGATTACTCATCCACGACACCGATTGACCCTCGTGTTGCTGAAAAAATGATTCCGTTCATTACAGAACATTTTGGTAATCCTGCGTCACGAAGCCACAGTTTCGGCTGGACTGCAGAAAAGGCTGTGGAAGAAGCGCGTGAAGAAGTGGCTAAACTCGTCAATGCCGATCCTAGAGAAATTGTATGGACATCAGGAGCGACCGAATCAAACAATTTAGCTATCAAAGGTGCGAGTCATTTTTATAGCACCAAGGGTAAACATATTTTAACCGTTGCAACCGAACATAAAGCTGTGATCGATGCATTTCGTGAACTTGAACGTGAAGGATACACAGCGACCTATCTCGAACCTGAGCCGAATGGCTTGGTGGATTTAGAAAAATTTAAAAAAGCGATCCGTCCTGATACGGTTTTAGCTTCAGTGATGTTTGTAAATAATGAGATTGGCGTGATTCAGGACATTGAAGCGCTTGGCAATATCTGTCGCGAACAGAAAGTGATCTTCCATGTAGACGCGGCGCAAGCGACGGGTAAAGTAGATATTGACCTAGAAAAACTTCCTGTCGACCTCATGAGTTTTTCTGCACACAAAACTTACGGGCCTAAAGGAATCGGCGCACTCTATGTAAGACGTAAACCACGTATTCGCATTGAAGCACAAATGCATGGCGGTGGTCATGAACGCGGTATGCGTTCAGGTACGCTTGCTACCCATCAAATTGTAGCCATGGGCGAAGCCTTTAGAATTGCACGTATTGAAATGCAATTAGAAAATGAACGTATCAGAAAATTACGCGATAAATTATTACATGGTCTTCAAGATATGGAAGAGGTGTATGTGAATGGTGATTTAAAACAGCGTATTCCGCATAACCTTAATATCAGCTTCAACTATGTGGAAGGTGAGTCACTCATTATGGCGGTGAAAGATATTGCGGTATCTAGCGGATCTGCTTGTACATCAGCGAGCTTAGAGCCGAGTTATGTGTTGCGCGCTTTAGGGCGTTCAGATGAATTGGCCCATAGCTCCATTCGTTTTTCTATTGGAAGATTTACCACAGAAGCTGATGTGGATTTTACGATTCAACTTCTCAAAGAAAAGATTCAAAAATTAAGAGAGCTCTCACCATTGTGGGATATGTATAAAGACGGCATTGATATTAGTAAAGTTGAGTGGGCTGCCCACTAAAATTTTAAAAAAGGAAATATATGGCTTACAGCGATAAAGTATTAGATCACTACGAAAACCCAAGAAATGTGGGCACACTCGATAAGGATGATCCGCATGTAGGGACTGGTATGGTCGGCGCACCTGCGTGTGGCGACGTCATGAAATTACAAATTAAAGTCAGCGACGATGGCGTCATTGAAGATGCAAAATTTAAAACATACGGTTGCGGATCTGCGATTGCTTCGAGTTCACTTGTGACTGAATGGCTTAAAGGCAAAACTTTAGATCAAGCCTCTGAAATTAAAAACTCAGCGATTGCCGAAGAGTTAGCGCTGCCGCCTGTTAAGATTCACTGCTCTGTCCTAGCTGAAGACGCCATTAAATCTGCGATCGCAGATTTAAAAAGTAAACAAGGTAAATAAATTTTATTATGACTATATCTTTAACGCCTAAAGCTGCTGAACGTGTAGAAAAATATCTCAAAAACCGAGGTAAGGGTGTAGGTTTACGCCTAGGTGTCAAAACTACAGGCTGTTCTGGTATGGCTTATACGCTTGAGTTTGTAGACCATACCTCGCCTGAAGATCAAGTGTTTGAAAGTCACGGCATTAAGATCATGGTAGACCCTAAAAGCTTAGTCTACATCGATGGAACGGAACTTGATTTTGAAAAAGAAGGTCTGAACGAAGGTTTTAAATTTAACAATCCAAACGTCAAAGCAGAATGTGGCTGTGGTGAAAGCTTTACAGTGTGACACAAAATTTTTTTACTTTACTCAATCTTCCCGAAGCGTTTATTGTTGATTTAAAAAAACTCGATCAGCATTACCAAGCCATCCAAAAAGAAATACACCCTGATCGTTTTGCATCACTTAGCGATGAAACAAAAATGGAATCTGTAAAAAAAACAGCGCAGGTAAATGACGCTTATCAGACTCTAAAGTCCCCG
>CAIWQV010000103.1 GCA_903914945.1 uncultured Methylophilaceae bacterium | reverse complement strand
GATATTTATTATATTTCTGAAGTGCCTTCTAAGCTTTTATTAACTGATGTCAGTGCAATTACTTCAATATCTATTTTGCTATCAGTTCTTGCTACTATTTACCCTAGTATCAAAGCTTCTAAAAGCTCACCTGCTGAAGCGTTAAAGTATGATTAAAAATACACTTATATCTTGCAAGGATGTATCGAAGACATTTGCTGGTTTGGATGAGCCTATTATTAATAAGCTAAACCTTAATATTAATGAAGGCGATCATACAGCCATTATTGGAGTCTCAGGATCAGGTAAAAGTACCCTGCTTCACCTTATGGCTGGACTTGAAAAAACTTCATCTGGCCAAATTAAAATTTTAAATCAAAATCTTGCATCTTTAGGTCAGGATGAATTGGGAGTTTTGAGAAATACACATTTAGGCTTTGTGTATCAATTTCATCATTTGCTTAGTGATTTTAATGCTATAGAAAATGTTGCAATTCCATTATTAATTAGAAGATATTCTTACAGACAGGCCTTTAAGGAAGCTGAGGCACTATTAAAAAATATAGGCTTAAGTAAAAGATTAACTCATAAACCATCCCAGCTATCCGGAGGGGAGAGGCAGAGGGTAGCAATTGCTAGATCTCTGATTACCAAGCCAAAGTGTATTCTTGCAGATGAGCCTACAGGTAATTTAGATGGAAAAACGGCACATTTTGTATTTAATTTATTGCTTGATTTAGCGAAAGAAAATCGTTCAACTATCGTCTTAGTTACCCATGATAATCAATTGGCAGCTAGATTAAAGTTTCAGTACAAATTAGATCAAGGGAAGCTTAAAAAGAGATAAGCCGATTTAAGCAATGAATTGAATATTAAGATAGAATTATGTTCATCAAACATTTGGAGAAATACATATGTGGGAAATTATCTTAGCCGCTGGATGGCCGATTTGGCCGCTCATATTTGCATCAATTATCGCTTTGGCGATTATTGGAGAGCGTTTTTGGTCCCTAAGAGCTGAGATTGTTGCGCCAAGCGACCTTCTTCCAGAAGTACAGAAGTTGTTGAACCAAGGTACGATAAAAAAAGATGTAATTGCTAAAATCAAAGAACATTCTCTTTTGGGTGAGATCTTTGCAAGCGCTCTTAACAATTCAAATTCATCCGCAGCCCATATTAAAGAAGCAATAGAAGAGTCCGGTAGGTCTGTCAATTACAAGCTTGAAAAATATCTCTCAATATTAGGAACAATTGCAGCTGTAGCTCCACTTTTAGGACTTTTAGGTACGGTAATCGGTATGGTTGATCTTTTTAGCTCATTTACGAGCAGCGGTCATGATGTTGCCGTATTCGCTAGGGGTATTTCAGTTGCTCTATATAATACTGCGACCGGTATTATTGTGGCAGTTCCTGCAATGATTTTTTATCGTTATTTTAGATCTAGAGTTGAGGATTTGATCTTTGATATGGAGCAGCAAGCCATCAAACTCATTGAGTCAATGGGTGTTCGAAAATAAATATAACTAGGACTGCATAATGAATTTTCAGCGAGGAAAAAAACACGAAGATTTAGAGCTCAACCTGGTGCCATTGATTGATGTACTCTTAGTTATTATTATTTTCCTCGTTGTAAGTACAACTTTTTCTAGATTTAGTGAATTAAAAATTAATCTCCCCACTGCTGAGGCGAACAGCCCAGATAAAAAACCTAATGTCATTAATGTTTCTATCACAGCT
>CAIWQV010000102.1 GCA_903914945.1 uncultured Methylophilaceae bacterium | reverse complement strand
TGGTATATGCGTAGGCTATGAATTAGACGGTAAAAAAATTGACTTACTTCCCTTAGGTGCTGATCAAGTCGAACGTTGTAAACCCATTTTTATTGAAGTCGATGGTTGGGATGAAAATACTTTTGGTGTTAAATCATGGGATAAGCTCCCACGTAATGCACAACACTATCTTAAAACATTAGAGAAATTATGCGAAGTGCCGATTCATGTTGTATCCACCGGCCCTGAGCGCGATGAAACGATCGTCCTTAAACATCCTTTCGAATAACATCTGATGACAGCATCCCATATCCAACATGTCAGCACGATTATTTCTGCTAAATGGATTTGTCCCGTTAGACCCATCAATACAACACTTGAAGATCATTCCATCATCATTGATCAGGATCGCATCGTTGATATTATTGAAACCAAAAATGTAGCTTCTCTTTACGAAACTGATCAGCATTATCAGCTGCATCATCATATTGTCACGCCTGGTCTTATCAATGCGCATACGCATGCTGCTATGAATTTATTTAGAGGTTTTGCTGATGATCAACCGCTTCACACATGGCTTAATGAATCTATTTGGCCGCTTGAAAAAAAATGGGTGACGCCTGATTTTGTGCATGATGGAACTTTAATTGCGTGTGCGGAAATGTTAAAAAGCGGGATCACGACATTTAACGAGATGTATTTTTACCCTGAGTCTGCATCTCGTGCCATCAAGCAAAGCGGTATCAGAGCTAATATTGGACTTTTTGTGATGGAGTATCCATCAAATTATGCCAATGATGGCGAAGATTATTTAATGAAAGGACTTGAAGCCCGAGATAGGTGGCGGGATGAAGCATTAATTACATCAAGTCTTGCACCACATGCCCCATATTCAGTTTCAGATAAAACATTAAACCAAGTGCTCACCTATGCGAATCAACTGAATCTCACGATTCATATGCATGTGCATGAAACAGAAGAAGAGATTAAAGCGAGCTTAGCAGAATACCAAATGCGGCCTTTAGAAAGACTCAATCGACTTGGCATTGTGAGTCCACAATTTATGGCAGTGCACAGTGTTTATTTAAATCATGAGGACTTAACAACACTCTCAAAAGAATCTGCATCTGTTATTCATTGCCCAACGTCTAACTTAAAGCTAGGGAGTGGATTCGCCGATATTGCCGCATTACAAAAGCATGGCATTAATGTCTGTATTGGTACCGATGGCAGTGCGAGTAATAATAAGCAAGACGTATTGCACGATATGCAATTAGCTTCATTGCTCACCAAAGGACTCACAAAAAACCCAGCGATGCAAGATGCTAAAACATCTTTAGAGATGGTAACCATTAATGGAGCAAAAGCTTTGGGACTCGAAGATCATATTGGATCTATTGAAAAAGGTAAGTATGCAGATTTAACCGTATTTGATATGGATCATATATCGACACTACCTATGTTTGATCCTATGAGTCATTTAGTTTATGCCGCCTCACGTGAAGAGGTAAGTCATGTGTGGGTCAACGGCCTATTGCAATACGAAGAAGGACATTTAACATCGATTGATATAAAAGCATGTAAGGATATAGCGCTAAGATGGCAGCTCAAGCTAAAACAAAACATATAAATGTTTCTCAAGAAGAAGTTGATAAATTTAATGAGCTCGCTCATAAATGGTGGGATGAGGGCAGTGAATTTAAACCGCTTCATGACATCAACCCACTTCGTCTAGATTTCATTCATCAGAAAATTAATCTTAAGAATAAAAAAGTACTTGATGTGGGTTGTGGTGGTGGCATTCTTTCGGAGTCGATGGCAAAGTTGGGTGCTCATGTGACAGGGATTGATATGGGAGAAAAAGTCATTAACATTGCAAAACTCCATGCGCAACAATCCAACATAGAGATCGATTATCAATGCACCTCGATAGAAGCATTGGCTTCAAAACATAAAGCAACTTTTGATGTGATTACATGTATGGAAATGTTGGAGCATGTCCCAGAACCATCCGCGATTGTGTCTTTATGTGCGACACTTTTGAAACCAGGCGGCACACTTTTTATGTCAACGATTAATCGTAATCTCAAAGCTTATTTATTCGCGGTCATTGGGGCTGAATATATTCTGAAATTATTACCGCGTGGCACGCATGATTATGAAAAATTTATTAAACCTTCAGAGCTTATCGCTTGGTGTCGTGAAGCAGATTTAACAATTGCGACCTTAAAAGGGATGACATATAACCCGATCACAGATGTTTATAAATTAGGTGATGATGTATCCGTCAATTATCTTGTTGAAGTCACAAAAGATTAATTATGAAAGCTGTTCTTTTTGACCTAGATGGGACATTAATTGATAGTGCACCTCAGCTTGTAGGGGCCCTCAATCAACTGCGTCAAAATTATGACTTACCACCTATTCCTTTTTTAAAAGGCAGACCTTTTGCATCTCATGGGGCTACGGGCCTACTTAAAGCTGGGTTTGATATGGATAAGAGTGATCCTCTTTTTGATAAGCGCATTCAAGAATTTTTAGCTATCTATATAGAAATCTTTAATAAAGATGTGCAGTGCATGGAAGGTGTCGAAGATTTAATTACAACTTTAAATGATAAAAAAATTACTTGGGGTATTGTCACAAATAAGGCCAAGAAATTTGCAGCACCTATCGTCGATTCACATCCACTTTTAAAGCATTCGCAATGTTTGATTGCAGGTGATGATGTCAATACACCAAAACCTTCACCTGAAGGACTAATCAAAGCATCTGAAATCATAAAGACGCATCCATCTGATATTATTTACTTAGGCGATGATAGACGCGATGTTATTGCTGCGAATGAAGCA
>CAIWQV010000101.1 GCA_903914945.1 uncultured Methylophilaceae bacterium | reverse complement strand
ATAATCCAATTGATCTGTTTCAATTTTATCTTGAAGTAACGTAAATATTTCCCGCATCGATTTTAATGTCGTACATAAGATAAACGCTCTACCCTTGCTTGCTTTAATGAAAGGATAAATTTGATTCACAACCGCGAAATTAAAGTTCTCATGATTGGCTTCCGGCATTGCTTTGGGAACGAAGAGTAAAGCTTTTTCAGCGTAATTAAATGGGCTATCTTTAGAGACTGAATCTGCATCCATTAAACCTAGTTGGTTTTTGAAATGATCAAAATTAGCTTTTACAGCAAGTGTTGCTGATGTAAATATCCATGAAGTAGATTCATTATTAATATGTTTTGCAAACATATCAGCAATCGATAACGGCGTATTATTAAGTTGCACGGACTGCGAATAAACCTCGACCCATTTAATTGAGTTGTTATCTTTATCCTCGATCCAAGCATCAAAGCTTGAGATTATTTCATTGGTCCTATCAAAATACTTTTCGATCTCCGTATCCCTATCTTTATGGAGCGCCAATAATTCAATTGTTTTTTTGAGTTTTTCACTCAGCTCTTGATAGCTATATTCGAATCGATTAAAAGAAGAAATCTTTTGATAGGGGTATCGATTAGATTCTCTTGGAAATACCAGTCTAAAATCTTTATTTGCTTTTTCGAGATCATCTAAAATCGGCTCAAAATCTGAAACATCTTTCATATGTTTTAAATAAAGCTGATAACCATCTTGAACAATCTCACTGATTTGGCCTGTTGAAATATTTTTTCCAAAAAAAATGGAAGCAATGTCAGGTATCTGGTGCGCTTCATCAAAAATAACTGTTGTAGCTTTTGGAAGAAGTTCGGATATACCTTCTTCTTTCATATTAAGGTCGGCAAAAAATAAATGATGGTTCACAATCGTAACGTCTGCAGTTAATGCTTTTTTTCTCGCATTCATGACAAAGCACTCTTTATAAAAACTGCAATCCTGACCTAAACAATTTTCCTTGGTAGAGGTCACTTGTGGCCATATGGACGAGCTTTCTGGAATGGTATCTAATTCCGCTCTATCGCCATCTTCACTATGTTTTGCATGCTGGTTAACGAGATGTAAATAGGTGACGTCTTCTTTGGTCATAAAAGCGCCCTCAATCATGGCGTTTTCTAATCGCAAATGGCATAGATAATTTGACCGGCCTTTGAGCATGGCTAAAGTCACAGGGACTTTTAACGCATCCCTAATCATAGGAATGTCTTTAGTGAATAATTGATCCTGAAGATTTTTAGTCGCAGTAGAAATAATAATTTTTCCGCCAGATAGAAATGCAGGAACAAGGTACGCAAAAGTTTTACCGATACCCGTACCCGCTTCAACAATTAATTTTTTTTTATGTGTAATAGCTTCGTCAATCAAGACTGAGATATCGACCTGCTCTTGTCTGACACGATAATCATCAATACTATTAGATAGCTGGCCCTTTTCACTAAAAAATTGTTTGATAAATATTTCATTCATGGTCATAGGATTATCTCATGCAGATGAAAATCCGATTTCACAAACCCTCTATAAATGGTAAAATCTATTAAATTTAATCGATTTCAAACTATGAATTTCAAAGCTTTGCTCATCTTTTTAGCCCTCGTATTTTCTAGCCCGTCTTGGGCGGAGGCTGATTCATCAAATCTAAGCACTTTAGAGACAACTGCACCTTCCGAAGTGTCACCGACACCTGATCAGCAATGGAAAAGCGATATTGGCCTAATCATTAATAAAGCCTATGAGCTCACGGGTATTAAATATAAATTAGGTGGCTCAAAACCAGAAACGGGTTTTGATTGTAGTCAATTCGTAAAATACGTATTCGAACAAGCTTTGAATTTAAGCCTTCCACCAAGCGCCAGGTCTCTTAGTAAGATAGGCGAAACTATCAGGTTTGAAGATCTACAGCCGGGTGATCTTGTATTCTTTAACACACGAAAATCGAAGTTCTCTCATGTCGGTATCTATGTGGGAAATAATGAATTTATTCATGCGCCGCGCACAGGTAAAACGATTCGCGTTGAAAGTCTTACAAAAAACTACTGGCTTAAAAGATTTAATGGTGCAACGAGAGTTGAGCCGGAAGAAACGCTTTAAATATCCGTATGGCCCAGATTTCTTTCTGGACTAATCTTGTCTCTAATCAACTTTTTAATATCTTTAATATCAAGAAACCCTCCAAAGTCTGATCTAGAATAGATCTTTTCTTTATCTAGGAAAATTTCAAAAATACCACAGGACATGGGCGTTAATGTGACAGATAAAATTTCATCCTGAAAAGTGGTTAGTATCTCTTGCATCATCCATGAAGCTCGAGGAAGCCAGCCACATTGTGTACAAAATTGAATTTCAATTTGATGTGTTTTAGATTTAGTTCCCATAGTTATAAGTTATTCTTAAAATATATTTATTAAAGCCTATTGATATAAGGTAAACAAAAAGACAGAATGCTTTATTATTTAACAATTACTGCTTAATAGCTTATTACGAAAGTCATTCATGCGCTCAAAATTAGAAAAATTTACCCTTATAGCCTGCGGCGCTATTATTGGTGTTCTGATCAGTTTAAATTTACCCGTTTTTGCGGATAAATCCGAAAAAAATAATTTGCCTATTGATGAGCTTAGAACTTTTGCTGAAGTCTTTGGCAAAATTAAATCTGACTATGTTGAGCCTGTTGAAGATAAAAAACTGATTAATGAAGCGCTCAATGGCATGCTAACCGGCCTTGACCCCCATTCGTCTTTCTTAAATTTGGAAGACTTTAAAGATTTAAACCAAGCCACACAAGGAGAGTTTGGCGGCCTTGGTATTGAAGTGGGTATGGAAGATGGTTTTGTAAAAGTTATATCTCCTATTGAAGATAGTCCGGCTTATAAGGCAGGGTTAAAGAGTGGTGATCTCATCATGAAATTAGATGATGCTTCAACAAAAGGCTTAACACTTAATGATTCTGTTAAAAAAATGCGTGGCAAACCAGGCACGAGTATTGTGCTCACTGTGTTAAGAAAAGGTGAAAGTAAACCTTTAACCTTTAATTTGGTTCGTGCCATCGTCAAATCTCAAAGCGTTAAAGGAAAGCTTGTTGAACCAAATTATGCTTATGTTCGTGTTGCACAATTCCAAGAACATACAGGTGAAGATCTGGCGAAGCTCTTAAAAAATCTTCGTCAACAAAACAAAGCACCATTTAAAGGTATATTGCTAGATCTTAGAAATAATCCAGGTGGCCTATTAAATGCCGCGGTCGGTGTATCTGCAGCATTCTTACCTAAAGGTGACTTAGTTGTTTATACCGAAGGTCGTGCGCCAGATTCAAAAATGCACTTAACAGCTGTGCCAGGAGATTATCTTAAAGGTGGCGGTAAAGACGATTATCTAAAAGATCTTCCTGAAGATATTAGAACAACTCCTATGGCTGTCTTAGTGAATAACGGTTCTGCATCTGCATCTGAAATTGTGGCAGGCGCTCTCCAAGATCACAAGAGGGCTTTGATTGTAGGTATGCAAAGCTTTGGTAAAGGCTCTGTGCAAAGTATTCTACCTATGAATAACGGTACGGCGATTAAGATGACAACAGCAAGATATTTTACGCCTAACGGAAGATCAATTCAGGCTAAAGGTATTGTGCCTGACATCGTCGTCGATGATGGAAGTGATCCTTCATTTATGACTAAAGAAGCAGATCTTACAAACCATCTTTCAAATCCAAAAGATGTTGATGCGAATGCTGCGCCTAAGGATAAAGATACTAAGCCTGTAGCTCCGCCTGTCAAAAAACCTGAAGAAGAGAAAAAGAAAACTTCTGATACACCATCAGGCCCGATTGAGCCCGCAAGTAAAGCAGATAAGCAATTTCAAGAAGCGATGAATATTCTCAAAGGTTTACAAATTATTCAAAACAAATGATTGATGATCTCATCATTGAATTTGATAAGGGCCTGAAGGTTTTATTTTCTAAACCTAAGGGCTTAAGACAAAGACCTGATCTTCACATTGAAGATAACGAATTAACTCCAGACGAAAAAAAATGCACCATCGAATTGATGCGAGTCAATCACGCAGGTGAGGTATGCGCACAAGCCTTATATAGCGGACAACTTCTTTTCAACCCACATGGTGAAGGAGCAGAATCTTTAAAAAAAGCTTCTAAGGAAGAAATTGATCATCTAGATTGGTGTAATACTAGAATTCACGAACTGGGCGGTAAAACAAGCCTTCTCAATCCTATTTGGTATGTAGGATCATTTTTAATGGGCTCTTTTGCAAGTATGTTAGGTGAAAAATATAACTTAGGATTTTTAGCTGAAACAGAACATCAAGTGACGCAACATTTAACAAGCCACTTAAATAAAATATCAAAAAAAGATCTAAAAACTAATAAAATTTTAGAAGTCATGGCGAATGATGAAGAGCAACATGCAACCAAAGCAAAGGAATTGGGTGGTATTGAATTACCCCATCAAGTCAAAAAAGCAATGTCATTAACATCAAAAGTTATGACTACGCTCTCTGCAAAAATTTAATCAATGCAAAAATTCAACGAAATTCTATTAACGCTCGATAATTCAGATCATATCGATCGTATCGAGATTTATAAAAATAATACCTTAATAGGCTCTATCGAGAATAAGCCAGGAAGCCAAGGCTCTATTAAAGTCTACCAACATCTTTGGAAACTTTTTGGATCAATTACTCTGGATGCTGCGATTGAAGGTCTTGATTTGTATTCGGAACATACTGAGGATGCACAAAAAAATCCAGGTAAGCATCCAAATATTGATCGTCTTCTTTCCGTCATGGAAAATCAAGAGCCTCTCGATTTAAGAATTATTAAACATTAATTACTGCTTAATCACCTTCTTTAATTTCAAAATCGTGGGTAATTTCAACTGATTTGGATAGCATGATCGAAGCTGAGCAATATTTTTCAGCAGATAACTTAATCGCACGCTCTACCTGATCTTTATCTAAGCCCTTACCTTTTAGTACGAAATGAATATGGATCTTAGTGAATACTTTTGGCACTGTGTCAGCTCTTGTAGCTTCAATTTCAGCATAACAATCGCTAATAGCTTGTCTTGATTTCTTAAGAATGGTTACTACGTCAAATGATGTGCAACCTCCCATGCCAATAAGAAGCATTTCCATGGGTCGCATACCTAATTTTCTGCCGCCCAACTCTTCGGGCCCGTCTAAGATTACTGAATGATTTGACTCGGACTCACCTATGAAACATACATTCTCAACCCACTTAACCCGAGCTTTCATTATTTAACTCCGAGCAACTCAACATCAAAAATTAAAGTGGCATTTGGTGGAATCACTCCGCCCGCACCTCTAGCACCATAGCCCATGTCTGGAGGAATAATGAGCGTTCTTTTGCCATGAATTTTCATGCCATCCACACCATCATCCCAGCCCCGTATTACCTGACCACCGCCTAAATTAAATACGAATGGATCATTGCGATCTAATGAACTATCAAATTTTTTTCCTTTACCATCTTTTTGATTAGGGTCGTATAACCAGCCGGTATAATGAACAGTAACTGCAAGACCCTTTTCGGCTTGTCGTCCATTTCCTAAGGTAGTATCTTTAATGACTAATGTAGTGATATTTTTTTCCAATTTCAGTTCCTTTTGTGAGATTTTTGATTCAGCAAAAGCTAAATCAATATTAAATAAAATAATACCAAAAGCTAAGATGAATTTAATCACTTTCATATATCGCATATTAACATTCCTTATGTTTAATTAAGATAAGTCCATTCAATCAACTCGTCTTGTATTTTAGATGATTCGTTTGCCTTAGGATCATTTGCTATAAATACAAAAACTTTCACATCATTATTTTTATCAAAGATATATCCGGCAATAGCGCTTACATTTTGAATGCTACCAGTTTTCAAATAAGCATGTTTTGCGACAGATAATTTTTTTCCTCTACTCTTCAAGGTACCGTCTATCCCGAGGTTAGGGAGCGAAGCTATAAATTCAGGCATATAAATATCGGTATAGGCTTTTTCTAATAAAAAGCCTAAATTCTCAGCATTCACTTTTGCATTTCTTGATAGCCCTGCTCCGTTATCCATCTCAAGAGAATCAAGTTTAACTTTCTCTTTGATTAAAGATTCTTTAGTAAATCTGCCCGCCTCATTTTCGGTGATGGGATTACCATTATTTTCTACAAGAATGGTAAGCAATAAATTCCTTGCAATTAAATTTTGGCTATATTTATTAATATCTCTTACAACGAGACTTAACGGTCTTGATTGGTGTTCATAGAACTTATGTGTATCAGTAATGCTTTGGTATATGTTTTTAAACTCGCCATCCATGCTTCCGCCATGAAGCTTCCAAAGCTTTTCAAATAAGGCCTTAGGTAAGCTATCACTACCCATCACTGACAAATCAATATCTTTACTTTCGCAGGCCTTGTCATACTGCCCATTAAATTTGATCTCCGTGATATTCGATTTTGACTCCACCTCATAGCCAAGATTATCCTTCCAGTCATTACAGCCCTTATCAGTAAGTTTTAAATGATTAGCAACTTTCAGTGTTTGAATTTCAGGAAAGGTTTGTATATTTATATTTTCATTTTGGATTGAAAAATTAAAGTGGACTGTATTCTCGTTCACTACAAAAGATTTTGGATTGACGTTATAGGCTCGATATTTTTTATCATCAATAACATCTTGATTTTTTAATTCCCCGAAGAAGCTTTCATCAAAAATAACATTGCCATGAATATACTGAATACCCTGCTGTTGAACTTTCTCAATAACTTCTGAAAGATCCGCATAAGTAAGTGTGGGATCTCCATATCCTTTAATAATCAGGTCGCCATAAAGGTGCTTATTTTTTATGGCACCCTTATAAAGCACCTCTGTCTTCCATTGGTACTGCGGACCTAAAAGTTGCAGCCCAGCATAAGTCGTGACAAGTTTCATCACGGAAGCCGGATTGAATGCTTTTTGTTCGTTATAGCTAAATATTTTGTTTTGCTTCGAGATATTTTTAATATAAAGCGAGTAATTTTCTTTTGAGAGTTCAGTACGCTTGAGTATTTTATTAATGGCATCAGTATCCGCAAATGCGGCATGCATCCATAAGGCATATATGAGAAGTAGTATTCGCATATTTATAAAGTTGACTGGATCGCTTCTAAAGTTCTATCAATCATAAAATCTATTTCCTCATAATTGATAACATAGGGCGGCATAAAGTACATGGTATTCCCTATTGGTCTTATGAACAGCCCATTATCAATGGCTTTCATAATTATTTTGTTCATTGTCTTTTTTGAAGCTTCTTCAAGCTCGAATGCCCATATCATGCCTATATTTCTTAAGTTAGAGATAGGTAATGTTTCGAGTATCTTTATGCGTTCTGATATATAAGCTGAAGTTTTATTGTTTCGATTAATAACGTCGTAATTTTCAAAGTAACTTAATGTGCCTAATGCTGCACTACAAGCGAGGGGATTACCTGTATAGCTATGTGAATGAAGAAATCCTTTCTCTATCTTATCTTCATAAAATGCCATATAGATGTCATCAGTTGTTAATACAGATGACAAAGGGAGATAGCCGCCTGTTAATCCTTTTGAGAGACAAATAAAGTCAGGTTTTATTTGTGCATGTTCAAATGCAAACATTTTTCCTGTTCTTCCGAAACCAACTGCGATCTCATCGTCAATAAGATGAATTTGATATTTCGTACATAGCTCTCTAGCTTTTACTAAATAAGTTGCGTGGTACATCCCCATACCAGTAGCACATTGCACAAGTGGCTCTACAATAAAAGCTGCTATGTGTTGATGATTGTCTTGAAGGTATATTTCTAAATCTTGAATACATCTTAATGCATAAGATTCGGCTGTTTCGCCTTTGTCAGCATATCGCCAGTCTGGCGTCTTGATAGGATTATTTTTTTTAATCAATGAAGCATAATTTTTTCGAAAAATTTTTATGTCTGTCACAGATAAAGCACCAAGCGTTTCTCCGTGGTAACTATTCTCCAAATAAATTATTTTATTTTTCTTAGGATGCCCTTTATTCTTCCAATAATGCACGCTCATCTTAATAGCGATTTCAATAGCATTAGATCCATCGCTACCAAAAAAGGCGTGGCCTAGATTTGTGATGCTACCTAATTTTTCGGAGAGCTGGATAGCGGGCTCATGGGTTAAACCTGCGAGCATCACGTGTTCTATCAGATCAAGCTGGTCTGTGATGTATTTTTTAATTTCGCTTTGATTGTGGCCAAATAAATTAACCCACCACGAACTGATTGCGTCTAAATATTTTTTTTCATTGTAATCGTACAACCAAACTCCCTCACCTCGCTTAATTGGAATAAGGGATTGAGCTTGTTGAATTTTCATTTGCGTACATGGATGCCACAAACTTTTTAAGCTTCTATCAATAAACTGCTGATTCTTCATACATTAAGGTGCCGGATTCATATGGGTAAGATGAATTTTTTCAATATCATCTAATAATTCTTGAGATAATTTTCTGTTGTACGCTTCAATATTTTCTTTTAATTGATCAAGCGATGAAGCGCCTATGATAGTTGATGTTACAAACCACTGATGATAGACAAATGCTAAAGCCATCTCAGTCAATGTCATATCATGTTTTAATGCTAATGCTTCATAAGCTCTCACAGCAGGGAAGACATTGGGCTTGTCATATCTTTGTGCAAAGCCTTTAAATAATGTGACACGACCTTTTGCATCAGCATTCTTTAAATACTTACCTGTGAGATGTCCAAAAGCTAAAGGAGAGTAAGCTAAAAGACCGATCTTTTCTCGATAGATAATTTCTGTCATACCAAACTCTAACCCCCTATTGATGAGGTTATAACAATTCTGAACTGAAGCTATTAGAGGCAAACTTTTTTCTCTTGCAATACGAATAAATTCCATCACGCCCCAGGACTGCTCATTTGAGATGCCGATATATTTAATCTTACCTTCTTGCACT